>NZ_DASRTS010000028.1:0-7026 GCF_035655815.1 Lysobacter sp. | reverse complement strand
CTAGGACCGGGCTTCTTCTTTGGCGTGGGCGAAAACCCAGCGCCAGGTTTGCGGTCGCGGCGGGGCGTCGCGATCCGATACCGTGCAAGCGAAGTCGCCCGGTGCGGACGATGAAATGTGCATGTGGCCGCACGTTCCGTGAACCCGACCTTGTGCAACGCGACACATGTGAGCTACCGCGAGCGTGGCAGCGCAGAGCCCGCCTTGTGCGTAACGGGCATTCACACCCACCCACCACCCGCGCGTCTTGCAACTTCGCAGCCCCGCCAGGGCTCCGATGAAAAACCACTCAACTCCGGCTATGACGTCAGCCGCCTTTGGTGACTTAGGCTACTGATCCGGCGTGGGCCGCCGATTCTCAATCGTTTCGCTGCGATCCGGACCTGATAGGTGGCGCCGGACTATCGGCCGTAGGTTTAGTCCGGCCGGCAAGCGCGGCGCCAACAACCAGACGGGCAAACTGAAACGACAGGCAGCCGTTTATTGCGCACTGCCCTTCGCACGTCGGGGCGGCACGGCCGTACGGGTGCCACGGCGGGATGATCAGCGAGGGTTTTCGCCGGCTACGCGGACCGTGCGGCAATATTGGATCGCTGAGATCCTGGCGTTCGCTTGCCAGATTGAACGTTAATCAGACAGGCCTCTAAACCCTGGGTTGGCGATCTGGGTACCGTGGGCCAGCACCGGCAGGCCCCGCCACTCCCTGTAGTACGCATAGCCGGAAGTCTGCGCGCCCTGTATGGGGCAACCAGCTCAGCCGCGTCGGAACGTCACCACCAGCACGTCGCGATGCGACGGTGCGGCGGGATCCTGTGCTTCCACCGGCGTCACACCGTGGAAGACACGGCGGTCGTCGACCAGTGCGGCGTCCAGCGCATGCGCCAGTGTGAAGCTGCCGAGCAGTGCGCCGTCGGCCGCATGGATCGTCGTCGTCCCGCTGCGGATGTTGTGCCGGTCGATCAGCAGCACCAGCACGAAGTCGACACCGTCGCGGTGAACGCCTTCCGGCGTCGGCTGGCCAGGTTCATCCGGTCGCGCTTCGATGCGGAACTGGTGCAGTTCGATATGCCAGCGAGCGACCTCCGGTGCGAGGTCGCCGAATATCTGTCGGCAGAAACCCAGGATCGTCTGCAGACTCCGGCTCTCGGCGACGGCAGGCAGCATCGGCTCGAACCAGCGCTCGATACCGCCCTGGAGGGTGTTGTAGTCGCGGCTCTGGTAGTGCGGCTGGTGCGGCTCGCGCACCAGCGCGCCGTCGCGTTCCGCCGAGAACACCGCATGCCGGCGACGACGGTGCAGGCCGACCGTTGCGAGATACGTGTCGGCCTCCAGTGCGTCCCAGCTTGCCGCGAACGCCGCCCAGTCATCGAGCGAACCGTCCGCTTCCAGCAGCGCGCGCATTGCGTCGGCTCCGACGAAGCGGAAGCCGTCTTCGCGCAGCGCGCGCCGTAATGATTCGTTGTCCGGGGCGGTGGATGGAGAGGCGTTCAAGGGCAAAACCGATCAACAGGAGTAGACAGGATCGCCACCTCAGGGGCTCATGAGCAAAGCGGCCTGCACGAACAGCCACACGACACAGATCAGCCCGCCCAGCCACACCAGCGAGCGCAGATAGTGGAGTCCGGCGATGTAGAGCAGGCCGTGCAGCACGCGCAGCACGACGAAGGTGAGCGCCAGCGCGGCGATGCGTGTTTCCTGCACGCCGGCCAGCTGCGCCATGATCACGCTGGCCGCGAATGGCGCGAACGCCTCGTAGCTGTTGAGCTGCGCGGCATGGGCGCGCTGCGAACGCGGGCTCTGCTGCTTCTGCTGCCACTGGCGCGGATCGCGATTGTTGTAGCGCTCGCCGGTGGCCTTGGCGATCGTGACCCACAGGTACGGCAGCAGCGCGGCGATCAGGACACACACATACGCGGTGGCAAGCGTCATGGCGGCTCCGGCAGGGGTGAAGTGGCGCCAGCGTAGCCGAAAAAACGACGGCGCCCGCAGGCGCCGTCGTCACGTCCGGTTCGGCCGGGTTACTTCGACTGCATCAGCTTGTCGTGCGCGGCACGGAAGGCGTTGCCCTCGTACCAGTTCGGCCACTGCTCGTTGCCCGCCAGCACCTTACCGACGCCGTACAGGGCGTCCAGGTCCTGGACCACGCCTTCCAGCTTCCACGAGGGATCGAACTGGTCGCCCGGCTTGTGATAGCGGTGGTCGCGATAGTCGGACTCCGCACGGCGACCGGCATCCACGCCGCCTTCGATGAGGTCGCTGCCGCCCTTGGCATACAGCGCGGGCACGCCGGCCTTGGCGAAGTTGAAGTGATCGGAGCGGAAGTAGAAGCCGTCTTCCGGCGTCGCTTCGGCGTGCAGCACGCGCTGCTGGCCTTCGGCTGCCGTCTTGAGCAGGTCTTCCAGTTCGGAGCTGCCGAAACCGACCACGGTCATGTCGCGCGCACGGCCGATCACCGGCATCGCGTCGAGGTTGATCACCGCGACCGTCTTGTTGAGTGGGATGGTCGGATGCGCGACGTAGTACTTCGATCCGAGCAGGCCCGACTCTTCCAGCGTGACCGCCAGGAACAGCAGCGAGCGGTCCGGCGGCGGGGTCTGGCGGGCGAACGCCTCGGCGATCTCCAGGATGCCGGCCACCCCTGTCGCGTTGTCGATCGCGCCGTTGTAGATGGTGTCGGCGTGCGGCTCGCCGCCGCTGGCGCCGCCGTGCTCGTCGGCCTCGTGCGCGTGGTTGCCCAGGTGATCCCAGTGCGCCATGTAGACGATGGCCTCGTCCGGACGCTTCGCACCGGGCAGCAGCGCGACCACGTTGCGCGAGGACTTTTCGCTGGTCTGGCTCTTCAGGTCCACCGACAGCTTCGCCTGCAGCGGGATCGCCTTGAAACCCGGCTTGTTGGCGGCGCGGTACAGGTCGTCCAGGTTGTGGCCCAGGTCGCCGAGCAGCGTGCGGGCCACCTCACCGGTGATCCAGCCCTGCACCGGCAGGCGCGGTTCCGGATCGTCCTTGGCCGGCAGGTCGAACTGCGCGCCGGACCAGGAATTCTTGACCACGTCCCAGCCGTACGACGCGCCTTCGGTGTCGTGGATGATCAGCGCCGCCGCGGCACCCTGGCGCGCGGCTTCCTCGAACTTGTAGGTCCAGCGGCCGTAGTAGGTCATCCGCTTGCCTTCGAAGAGCTTGGGGTCCTGCGAATGGAAGCCCGGGTCGTTGACGAACATCACGACCGTCTTGCCCTTCACGTCGACGCCGGCGTAATCGTTCCAGTTCTGCTCGGGCGCATTGACGCCGTAGCCGACGAACACCAGGTCGCTGCCGTCGACCTTCACCTCGCTCTTTCCGGTGCGCGTGCCGACCACCATGTCGGTGCCGAACTTGAGCGAGCGCGGCTGGCCCTTCACGTCGAGCTTGAGCTCGGTGGATTCGTCGGCGGTCGTTTCGACCATCGGCACGGTCTGGAAGTAGCTGTCGCCATTGCCCGGCTTCAGGCCCATGCGCTTGAACTGCGCTTCCAGGTACTGGACCGTTTTCTCCTCGCCTGCGCTGCCGGGGGCGCGCCCCTCGAATTCGTCGGACGCCAGGACCTTCACGTGCTCGGCGAAGTCGGCCGGATTGATCGCGTCGTTGAAGGTGTGGCTGCCGGCGGCAGGTGCCGCGGCGCCGGGCGCAGGGGTGGTGGCGGTGGGCGGATCGGCGGGCTTGGAACAGGCCGCCAGCGCAACGGCGCCGGCCGCGCACACCAACGCCGTGCTGAGCAGGGAAACTCGGGACATGGGACCTCCGGAATGGATCAGGCCGCCATGACCGCAATCATGGCGAACCCCATTCTAGGCCCCGTTTCCGGGCCGTCACCGTGCACGGCCCGGCAGTTCGCGCGACGCTGCGCGCCGACCGGGTGGTCAGTTGATCGGCGGGGTGGCGCCGTCGAACTTCACCGCCGTCGCGCCGGTGATGGCGCCGGTCCTGGCCGTGTTGTGGACGTACAGCTCGACCTTGCGCTCGAAGGTCAGCGGGCCGTCGACCACTGCATTGGGTCCGATGATTACGCGTGGGTCGCGTCGGTCGAACGAGAACCACTGGCGGGTGGGTTTGCGGTAGCGGATGCCGCCCTTGACGTGCGAGCCGACACCGACGGTCACGTCGCCGTTCATCGTGGTGATGTCGCCTGACAGATCGGTGTCGACCAGGCCCACCGCGCCATTGACGGTCTCGATGCTGCCTTGGACCTTGCCGCCGCGATCGACGAACACGCCGCCGTTCACCGTCTCCAGCCCGCTCGTGAGCGTGCCGTTGCCGGCGACGCGGATGCTGCCGTTGACGGTTTCCAGGCCGCCGGCCTGGACGTTCTCGGCGACGGTGATGCTGCCGTTGACGGTTTCGGCGCGGCCGGTCTTGGCGTTGGCGCCGATGCGGATGCTGCCGTTGACGGTTTCGAGGTTGCCGGCGGTTTCGCCGGCTTCGACGGTGATGCTGCCGTTGACCTTGTCGATGTCCTGGGCGGCGAAGGCCGGTAGGGCCAGCGCCAGGGCGACGGGAAGGATGAGGACGGGGCGGATGCGCATCGTTCGGGGTTCCGTGTTTGGGACGGGCTTCATTCCCATGGATGCGGGGAAGGCGCCGTCGGTTTAGGTCGCTTCGCTACAATCGCAGCCATCGCCGGCACGTACCCGTGCCCGAAGTCACCATTATCCGAGCGAGTGGAACCGACGTGCCAGCCTCCTCCGTGCGCCCCAAACCCGTGGTCCTGCTGATCCTCGATGGCTGGGGGCACCGTGAAGACCCGACCGACAACGCACTCGCGCAGGCCCGTCTGCCCAACTGGGACGCCCTCGTGCGCACCGCCCCGCACACGCTGATCCACACCGAAGGCCGCCACGTCGGCCTGCCGGACGGGCAGATGGGCAATTCCGAGGTCGGCCACATGAACCTCGGCGCCGGCCGCATCGTGTACCAGGACCTGACGCGCATCGACGCAGCCATCGAGGACGGCAGCTTCTTCGGCAACGAGGAACTGCGCGCCGCCTGCGCCGCGGCGCAGAACGCGGGCGGCACGCTGCACGTCATGGGCCTGCTTTCGCCCGGCGGCGTGCACAGCCACGAGAACCACATCTTCGCGATGCTCGAACTGGCCCGCCAAGCCGGCGTCGCCAAGGTCGCCGTGCATGCCTTCCTCGACGGCCGCGACATGCCGCCCAAGTCGGCCGAGGCCAGCCTGGTGAAGCTGCGCGACGTCTGCGGCAAGCTCGGCAACGCGCACGTGGCCAGCGTCAGTGGACGCTATTACGCGATGGACCGCGACAAGCGCTGGGATCGCGTGCAACGCGCATGGGATGCAATGGTCGAGGCGCGCAGCGAATACGTCGCGCCCGGCGGGGTGGAGGCGTTGCTGCAGGCCTACCAGCGTGGCGAGACCGACGAGTTCGTCGCACCCACCGTGATCGAAGGCCACACGCCGGTGGCGGACGGCGACGCGGTGGTGTTCATGAATTTCCGCGCCGATCGCGCGCGCCAGCTCACCGCCGCGTTCGTGTCGCCGGAGTTCGACGGCTTCCTGGCGCGCCGTCCGGCGCTGTCGCGCTTCGTGTGCCTGACCGAATACGACGCGAAGCTGCCGGCGCCGGTGGCGTTCGGTCCGGACGATCTGCGCAACACGCTGGGCGAAGTGCTGGCGGCCCACGGCCTGAAGCAGTTGCGCATCGCCGAGACCGAGAAGTACGCGCACGTCACCTTCTTCTTCAGCGGCGGACGCGAGGAACCGTATGAAGGCGAAAGCCGAATCCTCGTACCGAGCCCGAAGGTCGCCACCTACGACCTGCAGCCGGAAATGAGCTGCCCGGAAGTGACCGAGCGGCTCACCGCCGCGATCCGCTCCGGCGAGATCGACGTGGCGATCTGCAACATCGCCAATCCGGACATGGTGGGCCATACCGGCGACATCGCCGCGGCGGTGAAGGCGGCCGAAGCGGTGGACGTGGCGATCGGCGCCATTGTGCAAGCGGTGCGCGACACCGGCGGCGCGCTGCTGGTCACGGCCGACCACGGCAACCTGGAAATGATGCGCGACCCCGCAACGGGCCAGCCGCACACGGCGCATACGGTGGGCCCGGTGCCGTTCGTCTACCTCGGCCCGCGCGCGGCGACGTTGCGCGCCGGCGGCGCATTGCGCGATGTCGCACCCACCATCCTGGATCTGCTCGGTCTGCCCCAGCCGGCGGAAATGAGCGGGACCAGCCTGCTGGTGGCCTGATCCGGATGCGGCGCGCGATCGTCGCCCTGCTCGTTGCCGGCATCGCGCTGGCAGGGCCGGCCGTCGCGCAGAACAGCCGCGAAACGCAGCGCAAGCTGGAGAAGGTCCAGCGCGAACTGAAATCGGTGGCGGCGGAGCGTCGTCGCATCGAAAGCCAGCGCGGCAGCGCCTCGCGTGAACTGCGCGAGGCCGACGAAAAGGTCGGCGCCTCCAACCGCCAACTGCGCGAGATCGAACAGCGTCTGGCACAGGAGCAGGCATCGTTGGCCTCGCTGCAGCAACAGCGCGAACAGTTGAACTCGCGCGTCGACGCGCAGCGACAGGAACTCGCGCAACTGCTGCGTGCGGCGTACCTGCAGGGCCAGGACGCGCCGCTCAAGCTTCTGCTGGCGCAGGACCACGTCGCCGATGGCGGCCGCATGCTTGCCTATTACGGCTACCTGCAGCGCGATCGCACGCGGCGCATCGCCGAACTCGACGCGCAGCTGCGCCAGCTCGACGAGGTCGAGCGCGACATCGTCCGGCGTCGCACCGAACTCGACCGCACGCACCAGGCGCAACGCGATCAGCTCGGCAAGTTGCGCAACGATCGCAAGGCGCGCGCCGCGCTCGTGGCCCAACTCGAACAGCGTTACAAGGATCGCGCCACGCGCGAGCGCGAACTCGGTCGCGATGCGAAGGGCCTGGAACAACTGTTGAAGCAACTGCGCGCCGCGGCCGCCCGCGCCGAAGCACAGCGCAAGGCCGCGGCTGCGCGCACCGCGCGCGAGCAGCGCTCGTCC
>NZ_DASRTS010000027.1:0-224686 GCF_035655815.1 Lysobacter sp. | reverse complement strand
GGGCGGCGCAGGCGGCGAAGGCGGCGTGGGCAACGGCGGCACCGGCAACGGCGGCGTCGGCAACGGCGCGACCGGCGGAGCAGGCGGCTCGGGCGGCACCAACACCGTGGATGCGGGCACGTTCGACATGTCCTCCACGATGACGGGTACCGCCAGCGGCGCAGCCGGCATCACGGTTGCGGCGCAGAACAGCGGTTTCTCCTCGCTGATCCAGCAGGGCGTGACCGTCCAGGCCAACCTGACCGTAGGCCCGTAAACGCTCCTTGCGACGTGCCGGTGGCCTGGCGGCCTCCGGTACGTCGTTTGCGCGCATGAGTGGAATGTCCCGCCGGTCCGCCGGCGGGACGCTTCCGCCGGCATGCAACAGGGACGCACGGCAAGGAGCATCAGATGCGACCGAACCGTTACATCGCTTACTTCCGTCCGGCCAGCCTGGCGATGCTGTGCATCGCGGGCGCGGCCAACGCGCAGGACATCCAGCCTCAATTCGAAGCGGCCGCGGTGGCCATGCCGGTCGAAGTGCCGGCGTACGTGGCGCCCGAACCCGAGCAGCGGCAGACCGGCATGGGCACCACCATCGGCCTGGAAACGCTGGCCGACATGCGCGGCGGCACGCAGATCGTGGACAACGACATCCTCGTGAACGGCCGCGTGGAGGACAACATCGCCGACGACGTGCTGACCGGCAGCAACTCGGTCACGTCCGGATCGTTCGCCAACGCCAGCGGCATCTCCACGGTGATCCAGAACACCGGCGCGAACGTGCTGATCCAGAACGCGATGATCGTCAACGTCAAGTTCGCGGACCCCGCTCCATGAGTCCGCAGTCCCACCGGCGCCGGGCATGGCTGACGGCAACGGCGTGGATCCTGGTCACCGGCCTGGCCCAGGCCGGGCAGATGGACGTGCGCCTGCCGCAGGGCGCCAGTTACCAGCTCAAGGTCACCAGCCTGAAGGAAGCGCGCTTCCAGACGACGGTGCGGCAGCAGTACGACTTCAGTTGCGGATCGGCCGCGACGGCGACGCTGCTGACCTACCAGTACGGCGTACCGGTGACCGAACAGGAAGTGTTCATGCGCATGTACGAGCTGGGCGACCAGGCGAAGATCCGCCAGCGCGGTTTTTCGCTGCTCGACATGCGCCGCTTCCTGCGGACGAAAGGCTTCGAGGCCGACGGCTTCGAGCAGCCGCTGGACAAGCTGTTCGAGGAAGGCCTGCCGGCGATCGTGCTGCTCAACGATCGCGGTTACCGGCATTTCGTGGTGGTGAAGGGCCTGCGCAACGGACGCGTGCTGCTGGGCGATCCGGCCCGCGGAACGCGTGCGATGCCGCGCTCGCGCTTCGAGAGGCTGTGGGACAACCGCATCCTGTTCGTCATCCACAATCGTCGCGACCTGGCCACGTTCAACGCGCAGCGCGACTGGCGCACCGCGCCACCGGCACCGCTGGACGTGGGCATCGCCCGCGACAGTCTCTACAACATCGTGACGCCCCGGCGCAGTCCGGGCGATATCTGAGGGGGCGGACATGAAGACGCTTCCGCTGTTGCTGACCACACTGGTGCTGGGCGTCGTGTCCGGCATCGCCTGCGCCGCGCCACCGCAGCGCGCACCGTTGCTTGCCGGGTGGGTGGCGATCGATCCGGCACGGCTGGACGAGATGCGCGGCGGCTTCAGCACGGCCGACGGCACGCTGCTCTCGTTCGGCATCGAACGGGCCGTGTACGTCAACGGCGAACTGATGGCGACCACGCGCGTGCAGATCCCGGACATCGCACGCATGACGGCCGAGCAGGCCAACGACCTGGCGCGGTTCAACGAAGGCGTGGTGGTGCAGGTGGGCGGCGCCAACACCTTCGAGCCGGTCGGCGGGCTCAATGGACTGGTCATCCAGAACACCCTGGACGGCCAGGACATCCGCGCGCTGACCACCGTCAACGTGGGCGTGGACACACTCGCCGCGTTCCAGGACCTGAACGATGCCGCGACGCTGCATACCGCGCTGACAACGACCTCGCCCTAAAATCCGGCCGGACTGCGTTGTACCCAGAAGGACTCCCCCGCCAGGACGCCGCATGACCCCGACGCCGCAGCTGCCACGACGCCTGATGCTCGTTCCATGCCTGTGGCTCGCTGCCGGCATCGTCCATGCGCAGGACCGCTGGCCGGGCATCGGTCCCGCCGCGCCCGCATCTGCAGCTGCGTCGCCGCCCGCCACGGCGCCGGCAGGCAGCGACGATCCGCAGCGCCTGGACGACCTGCAGCGCGAGATCAACGCGCAGACCCAGCGACTGGAGGAACTGCGCCGCTCGCTGGCCGAGCAGGAACGCGCGGTGGCCAACCTGCAGCACGCGCTGGACGAGGAGCGGCTGGCCGCCGAGCGCGGCGCGGGCGTCGCCCCGTCGACGGTATTGCCGACGCTGGCCCAGCAGGCGCCGGCGCAGCAGACGCCCCAAGCGCAGGCTGCGCCGCAGCAGGCACAACGGCAGCAGCAACAACAGCAACGCCAGCAGCCGGTCGGACAGGCGCCGGAATCGGCCACACGTCCGCCGGAAGTCGCGCAGATCTTCGACCAGCCCGGCGTGCTCACGCCGGCCGGGCAGTTCATCCTCGAGCCGTCGCTGCAGTACGGCTATTCCGCCAACGATCGCGTCGCACTGGTCGGCTACACGGTGATCCCCGCGATCCTGATCGGCCTGATCGACGTACGCCAGGTCAAGACGACGTCGGGCGTGGCGACGCTGACCGGACGCATGGGCATCGGCGGCAGGTTCGAGCTCGAGGCCAAGGTGCCGTACGTGTACCTCAACGGCGACACCGTCAGCCGCGAGATCTTCACCGGCAGCGCGCAGGACCGCGTGTTCAACGCGCGCGGCGACGGCATCGGCGACGTGGAGATGACCGCGCGCTACCAGCTCAACCGCGGCGGCCCGGACAAGGCGTTCTACATCGGCTGGCTGCGGTACAAGAGCCGCACCGGCAAGGACCTGTTCGAAGTCGTGACCGACTGCGTGCAGCGTTGCCTGCAGAACACCACCGGCACCGGCCTGCCGCTGGAGCTGCCCACCGGCACCGGCTTCGAGGCGATCCAGCCGGGCGTGACCTGGCTGTATCCATCCGATCCGGTCGTGTTCTTCGGCACCTTCAGCTACCTCTACAACTTCGAACGCAACGACGTGACCCGCACGGTGCTCGACGGCCAGACCGAATCGCTGGGCGACGTGCAGCTGGGCGACATCTGGGGCTTCAATCTCGGCATGGGCTTGGCGCTCAACGAGAAGGCGTCGATCAGCCTGGGCTACGACACCAGCCTGGTCGGCAAGACCCAGCAGAACGGGCAGAACGCGCCGGGCGCGGTGCGCATCACGCTGGGCACATTGCTGCTGGGCGGCACGTACCGCTTCAGCGATCGATGGTCGCTGAACGTCGCGCTGGGCGTCGGCGTCACGCGCGACACGCCCGACATGACACTGACCGCGCGCGTGCCCATCTCGTTCTGACCGCACGCACACACCCCGTCCTGGAACCCTTCACGGCCGTTTCACGGGGCTCCGCGCTATTTCGCAGCACGCGATGCGCAAGGGCTCCCTTCGATCGTGGAGCGCGCAGGCCGACGACTGTGGCATCGGTTCTTCCACCTGACGGAGACAGCTCATGAAACGACTCGTACTGGCTGCGGTGATGGTTGCCGCGCTGGCCGGCTGTGCCAGCACGCCGACCGTGCACACCGACTTCGACCCGGCGGCGCAGTTCTCCAACTACCGGACCTACGCCTGGTTGAAGAAGCCGGAGGGCACGTCGCCGCTGGTGCAGCAGCGTGCGGTCGCAGCGATCGACGCGCAGCTGGCTTCGCGCGGATGGCGGCAGGTAGCCGATGGCGCGCAGGCCGACATCGGCCTGGCGGGTCACGTGGCCACGCAGCAGGAACAGACACTCGATACCTTCTACAGCGGCCCCGCGTGGGGCGGTTACGGCTGGGGGCGTTGGGGTGGCGTGGGCATGGGTTCGGCCACGACCACCGTGCGCAACTACCAGGTCGGCACGCTGGTGCTGGACATGTTCGACATGAAGACCAAGCAGGCCGTGTGGCGCGGCACGGCGTCCGGCACGGTGCCCAGTTCGCCGGAGCAGGTCAACGCGAAGGTGCAGGCGGGCATCGACAAGATGTTCGCGTCGTTCCCGCCGGGCAGCACGCCGGCGAAGTGACCGGCGGATATTCGTTGACCCGATCACGGCACGTGCCGCGTGCCGTGATCGCAGGCCAGCGCAAGACGCGCTTCAGGCGCGCTGGAAGTAGAAGCCCGCGTAGTGGTCCAGCGTGCAGTCCGGTTCGAACGGCACGCGCAGGTGGCGCTCCTTCGACTGCCACTGGTCGACCAGCGTGTAGCCCAGCGCCTTCATCTCGTCGATGAACTGCCGGCGTTCCATCACGCGATACGGCAGCACGGCCTTGCCCATGTTCTGCAGCGTGACGTAGCCGCGCTGCGGATGCACGGGCGTGAGGTTGACCAGCACGTGCGGCGGCGGTTCGCGCAGGCGGCCGAGCAGTTCGGGCAGCGTGTAATCCAGGTACTGCAACGCGCCGCAGGTGATCAGCACGTCGTGCGAATCGGCCGCTTCGGGTGTGTCGGCGAAGTGCAGCAGGCCTTCCGGATCGTTCTGTCGTGCCCAGTCGCGTCCGGCCTCGATCACCGACGGCACGTCGTGCACGCGCCATTCCATCGTGCGCGGATAACTCAGGTAACGGCGGAAGCCGTAGTACGTCACGCCGATGTGGCCGCCGAGGTCGAAGATGCGATGGCGGCCTTCGGCCAGCATGCGCGAGAGCCAGTGCACCATCGGATAGTCGCTGACGCGGATGCTGCGATGGCGATCCATGTACATGCCCGTGGTGGTGGGCAGGTCGTAGGTGGTGGGCAGCCGTGGCGCCTCGGCCAGCGCCTGCGCGCGCGACTCGTAGGCACCGTAATACGCATTGCCGCCCTGGTAGGGCCGGCTGAACATGCGCCGGTACAGCGGCCGCGCGAGCAGCCGCACCCCGGGCAGCTCCGCGCTTTCCAGCGCGATGCGCACCAGCTTCTTGCGGGTCATCAGGACTTCGTGTCGCACGCGGGATCCCCCCTGCCGTCTTCGTCTTGAAGAGGCAAACGCGTTTAGCGGCGCGGAGGGGACGCGTGCTGTGCAATCCGGTCAACGTTCGCGCAGCAGGTCCAGCTGGGCCTCGTAGGCGGCGCGGGTGTCGCCGTCGCTCAGGGTCTGGGCGCGGGCGAGGGCGCTGACCGCCCGCCGCACGTCGCCGGCTTCCAGATAGGCATTCGCCAGCGCGGCATGGAAGCGGTGCTCCTTGTCGTGCAGACGGATCGCGATGCGGTAGTGACGGATCGCCAGGGTCAGCTCGCCCTTGCGCTCGTATTCGGCGGCCTGCAGGAAGTGGTACAGCGGATCGTTCTGCTGCACGCGCGCCAGGCGACGGCGCAGTTCGACCTCACGCGTGCGGTTGCCGATGCGTTGCTGCAGGCCGGCGTAGTTGTAGAGCGCGTGCGAGTTGCCGGCGTCCAGCCTGAGCGCATGCAGGTAGGCCTGTTCGCCGCCGGCGAGGTCGCCATTGCGCACGCGCATGACCCCCGCATTGCTCCAGTGGCTTGGATACTGCGGGTCCAGCGACAGCGCGATGGCGATCAGCGACAGCGCGCCCGGATAGTCGGCCTGTTCGAGCCGCGCCACTGCGAGATTGTTGTAGTAATGGCTGAGCAGGCGCTGCTCGGTGATCTGCATCGGCGGGTCGCGCGCGATGACGTTGTCGCCGGCCACGTCGACCGTGAACTGCCGCGGTCCGATGCGCACGCCGGCGTTGACGTGATTGCTCAGGTACAGCGTGCCATCGGCCTGCCGCCAGGAAAGCGTCTGTTCGATCTCCTGCGGATACACCTCCAGCCCGGCCTCGCGCGCGATCGCCATGAACAGCAGGGTGAACGACAGGCAGTTCGCCTCGCGGTGCTGGTACACCTCGGCCACGGTGTAGTTGGCGTCTTCGCGATAGACCACGCCCAGGCCGTCGGCGTCGAACATGAACTCGACCAGCTGCTCGAGCCGGCGATGCGAGGACATGCGTGACGACAGGAAGTCCGCCTGCACTCGCGTGCGGAGTTCTTCCGGCATCGCCATGACCTGCGTTGGCGCCACCGGTTCCGGCGGCGTCAAAGGCGCGGCGGGCACGGGCGGAGCGGGGAGGGGCGCTGCCTGCTGCGCAATGGCGCACGCGGAATGCAGAGCCAGGAATGTCGCCAGTGCGAACGACCACCTGAACATCCCGAAACCCTCCGCCGACAGCAACCGGTTTCGGCCGCAGTGTAGTCCCGGCGACGGTGCACGGCGCGTGCACCCATCGGAATGTCGCTGCGGGCACAACTGGACGCGGGGTTCAGCGGCGGCTGGCTAGAATTGCCGTGTTACGTCAGTACAGGAGACGGTCATGGCCACCGGTTGGGCAGGCGACGGCGCCGTTCAGGACCAGATCGACGCGACCATCAAGGACGCCATCAAGCGTGCGCGCAGCCAGCTTCCGTCGGGCCCCGGCCTGATGCGCTGTGAGGAATGCGATACCGAAATCCCCGAGGCCCGGCGCAAGGCGGTGCCCGGAGTGCGCCTGTGCATCACCTGCCAGGAAGCGCACGACCGCGAGCAGGCCGGCTTCAGCGGTTACAACCGTCGCGGCAGCAAGGACAGCCAGCTGCGCTGAGTGCCGTGCCGCCTCGGCGTGCAGCGGCTGATCCGCATGCACGGCCGATCGATCGGGCAAGCGCTGAAAGTCCATGGATCCCCGCCTTCGCGGGGATGGCGAGCAAGAACGCGTTGCTTCCCGCCTGATGGTTTGGATTACCGATCAGACGAGAAAAGGCGCCGCCTGCTCGAGCCGGCTGCGCAGCTGTTCGGCCAGGCGCAGGCTCAGCGCGACGATGGTGAACGTGGGGAACGCCCAACTGCCGGTGGGAAACACCGAGCTGCCGGCGACGTGCAGGTTGTCCACGCCGTGCACCTTGCAGTCGCGATCCACCACGCCGTCGCGCGGGTCGTCGGACATGCGCGTGGTGCCCATGTGGTGCGAAGTGCCGAATACCTGCGGAACCGCACCGTCTTCCTCCAGCCAGGCTTCGGTCTGGAAGCGGCCGTTGCAGGCACGTGCGAGTTCGCCGCCGAAGAGTTTCGCCGCGGTGCGATAGGTGTGGCGGTCCAGTTCGGTCAGGCGCCAGTCCACGCTGACCTTGCGCATGCCCAGTGCATCGCGTTCCTCGCCCAGGGTGATGCGGCTGTCGCGGTTGGGCACCTGTTCGAAATAGCCGATCAGGTCCACGCGTTCGGTCCGGACCGTTGGCTTGCGGCGCAGCTTGCGGCTAAAGGCCTTGGCGATGTCGCCGGCATTGAGCCCGGCGCGCAACGTCAGCGTGCGGATGTCGTCCGGTGGCGGCATGGCCTTGGCGATGTAGTCGGGCTCGCCATTGCGACGACCGCACACGCGTGCCTTGATCGCCCAGTTCTCGTTGCGTTGTCGCGCACGCATCGCGGCGCGCAGGTCGCGCAGCGCCTGCAGTCCTTCGGGAACGGGTTCCTCGAACGCGAACGGACGCACGCGGCCGCTGAGGATGCGGTGTTCGCGCTGCGCTTGCTCGGACAGGCAGATCTCCGGATGCACCTGCGGACGGCCCTTGGGCACGTTGCGGTCGTACGGGCGGATCACCACGTCGGGCTGGTGCGTGAACAGCGCGCCCAGCTTGCCGCTGGGATGGTCCATGAAATAGCGGCCGACCAGGTCGTGCTCGTTGCCGAGCCCCTGCGGCACCACCGAATCGGATGCCAGCAGCAGGCGCGCGTTCTCGATGCCGCCGCAGGCCAGCACGTAGTGCGCGGCGCGAACCCGTCCGCGGCGTCCGTCGAGCGTGCCGATGTACGCATGGCGCACGTGCCGGCCCGAGGGCACGGCCTCCATCGAGAGCAGGTTGGCGTGCAGCAGCACGGTGATGTTGTCGGCGCGTTCGAAGGCTTCGTGGTACTCGCGCCCGAAGATCATCGGGCTGGTCGCGAACGTCTTGTGTTCCAGCGCGTCGCTCTCGAATGCGAGCGGCTTGCGCGAGGCCGGGGTGAGGAAGGTGTCCTCGCCGAAGTCGTGCGGGTCCAGGCCGCAGAACGTGCGTGCCTTCCTGTAGTGCGGCACCAGTTCCTCGTAGGCGATCGGCCAGCCGCTGTGCGGCACCCAGTCGCGTGGCGTGAGGTTGGCCAGTGGAATGCAGCCGCGGCCCCAGTAGTTGCAGGTGCCACCAAAGGCCCGCAACCGCGACGCGCCCGGGTCGAACTCCGGCACGCCGACGGAGGAGCCTTCCAGCAGTGCCTGGTTGCGTTCATCGGCCGCCAGTCCGCCGCCTTCGAGCACGCAGACGCGCACGCGCGTGCCCACGAACGCCCAGGCGATGGCGAGTCCCGCCGCGCCGGCGCCGACGATGCATATGTCCGCTTCGATGTCCGCCGGCGATGCGGCTTGCCTGAAGTCGACGATCAAATGTGCAGCCCCTTCGAAGATGTGCGAGCGCGCCAGGCGCGCCGCTTCCGTCGAATGTGAACGCAACCAGGGGCGGGAAGGGGCCAGGGCCGGCGCCGGAACCCCGAAAAGGAAGGGGCGCCGCATGGGCGCCCCTCCGGTCGGTGCATCGAACGGCCTGGAGAATCAGCGCGACGTCAGTCGCGGCAACGGCTGGGCCAAGCCGCGGGCCATCGCGGAATCGATGATGTCCTGGGTGCGACGCTCGGCCTCGTCGATGATCTTCTTCTGCTCCTTGCCGAGCGCGTCCATCTGCCGGCCCAGCGCGTCCATCGGCTTGCCGGCTTCGTCCATCTGCCGTCCCAGCGCTTCCATCGGCGCGCTGTTGGCCTGCATGCGCTCGGATTGCTGCTCCATCAGGCGGCCCTGTTCTTCCATCAGGTCGCCGATCCGCTGCTGCTCCTCGGCCAGTTTGTCGATGCTGGCTTCGCGCTCGGCGCGTTCGCTGTCGCTGGCCCGAGCCATGTCGGCGGCCAGTCGCGCCTGCTTCGCGGCGAGGTCGGCCTGCTGCTCGCTCAGCGACTCCATGCGCCGCGAGGTCGCCTCGATGGCCGAGGTGTCCGATGCGGCGGGAGACAGCTCCTCCATCTGCCGGCTCAATGCTTCCATCTTGCGGCCGTGCACTTCCATCTGGTCGCCCAGCACCTTCATGCGGTCGCCGATAGCGCGGCTCTCGCGCCATGCATCCTGGATGCGCGTCATAGTGTCCGCGTCGGAGATCACGTACGCCTGGCCGTTGCGGCGGAACCACACGAAGTCGCTGCCGGGCATGCTGCGACGCGCGGCGCGGATCTCGGGCAGGTCGTCGGTGGAGCCGGACATGGTGATGCCGTCGCGGTCCTTGCTGATCAGCGCGTAGGTCAGGCGCTCGTCGCGACTGCTGGAGCGAGCGGAGGCCACGGTCCGCGACGCGGGCGCAGCGGACGCGCCGGCAGCGGCTGCAGGCGCTGCACGAGATGCCGGCGCGACGGTTGCAGCAGGTGCGGCGCTGGCCGGCTTCGTGTCGGGGCCGATCTGCGCATGCGCGTAGAAGGCCAGGCACGCGGCGGCGATGCCGACCAGCGGCAGCGCGACGCCGATGCGCGCCGAGCGGTGTCCGGGGCGGACGAGTTGTTCGATACGGGACATCAGCGGACCTCCATGGGCGGCTTGGGCAAGATGGGGCGTGGTATGCCGTTGCGACGCCGAGGTGAGTTCGGACAGTTCGCACAGCGCGAGCGCCAGACGGCGGGGGTGGCCGGTCACTTCGGCCGCCAGACGGTCGGCGATGTGTTCGCGTTCGTCGCGGATGCGGCGCGACAGCCACCACGTGACCGGGTGGTAGAACAGCAGCGCTTCGGCCACGCCCTGCAGCAGGTTGACCAGATAGTCGTGGCGACGGACGTGAGCCAGTTCGTGCGCGAGCAACGCTTCGATCAGGTCCGCCGGCATGCGCGACAGCAGCGCTGCGGGCATCACCACCACCGGTCGCCACCAGCCGGCGGACACCGGCGAATCCAGCGAATCGACCAGTTTCAGCAGGACGCGACGCTTTTCGCCGAAGCGCTCGACCAGCGCATCCAGCCGTGCCTGCCATGCAGCCTGCTGCGGGTGCCGCGGCATTGCGCGAAGGCGCTGGATCCACACCAGGCCCATCGCCATGCGCAGCGACAGGGTGAAGGCGCCCGACGCCCACAGCGCGACGATCCATGGCATCGCGGCGTCCAGCGCGAAAGCCGATGCCACCAATGGTTCGGCAAAGGCCGCCGGTGAATCCGTCCGCCACGCCTGCGCATCGACCAGCACGAGCGTGGTGGCCGGTTCCGGAGTGGACAGTTGCCACACGATGCTCGCAGCCGGCACCAGCACGCAGGCGAGCATCGCCACGCAGGCGAGGGCATAGCGCACCTGTGGACGCGCGTTGCGCGCGCAGTGCAGCGCGATCGCGGCGAACATGCCAATCAGCGCGCCCTGCCAGACGAAGTGCAGCAACGCGCGGCCAAGCACTGGCACCGCGATGGCGGACAACTGCGCGAACGTATCGAGCATCGGGTCAGTCATCGGAGTTCTCCCTGAGCAAGCGCCTGATTTCCTCGCGTTCCTTCTCGGTAACGTGGTCGTTCAACGCGGCCAGCACTAGCGCCTTGCCGGAGCCGGCGAACGCTTTCTGGATCAGATCCTTCAGCAGGTTGGTCTGCAGCGCGTCCTGCGCGTGCGCGGCGGCGTACACGTGCGAGCGCTGGCTCTCGTCGCGCGTGAGCAGGCCCTTGGCGTGCATCACCTGCATCAGCCGCAGCACGGTCGCGTAGGTGGCGTCCGGGCGTTCGGCCAGACGTGCCTGGTGCACGTCCTTCACCGTGGACGGGCCCAGGCGCCAGACCAGGCGCAACAGGTCCAGTTCGGCGGCCGTGGGTTTCGGAGGTCTGGGTTTGCCTCGGGTCATGGCGCGGCTCGCAGGGCAGTGACGCCACGCTAGATCATCTAGAACGTTTTGTCTAGACAAGTTTGTCTATGACGAAAGTCATGGGTGCAATGCCGGTGCCGAGCCGTACGATGACGCCGCCGCTCCGGCGCCCGGGAGGAACGCGATGTCCGCTGCATCGATCCGCCGCACTTCGATCCACCGCATCGATTGGTCGCAGGTGCTGCTCGGCGGCCTGCTCGTCGCCATCGGCGACATCGTCTTCGCCACCACGTTGTGGTTCTCGTGGGATGCGCCGGGATTGCAGCGCGTCTTCCAGACCATCGCGGTGGGCGTGCTGGGGCAGACCAGCTTCGACGGTGGCGTGCCCACGGCGGTACTTGGCGCGGTGCTGCACGTGTTCATGGCCACGATGTTCGTGGTGGTGTACACGCTCGCGGCGCGGCGCCAACCGAACCTGCTCGCGCGCCCGGTGGCATTGGGCCTCGCGTACGGCGTGGTGCTGTACGTGGTGATGAACTTCGTGGTGATGCCGCTGTCGCGTGTGGGACGTTCGCCCTCGTTCGACCATCCGGACTGGATCTTCTACAGCGTGCTGGCGCATATGCTGTTCGGCGTGGTGTGCGTGCTGTTCGCTCGACGGGCGCTGCGCGGCTGATATCGCTCCCTTGGCCGTCATTCCCGCGAAGGCGGGAATCCATGTATGCGACACTGTCCGTCTTACGTAGGGAGTAACGTCATTCAGGCATGGATCCCCGCCTTCGCGGGGATGAAGACTGAAAGCTAAGGACACCTTCGCCGCTTCTGCATCGTGCCGGCCTGATGCCAGGTGCGATCCACACGCACGGCGTGGATCGCACCGGTGCCGTTCAACGGTCCATGGCCGCGCGCATTTCAGCCAGGTCCAGCTTCTTCATCTTCAGCATCGCGGCCATCGCCTTCTGCGCGCGTGACGGGTCGGGATCCTTCAGCAGGGTGTTCATTTCCTCCGGAACCACCTGCCAGGAAACGCCGAAGCGGTCCTTCAGCCAGCCGCATACCTGTGCGGCGGGATCGCCGCCTTCGCCAAGCCGCTCCCAGTAATGGTCCACTTCGGCCTGGTCGCGGCAATTGACTACCAGCGAGACGGCCTCGGTGAACTTGAAGTGCGGGCCGCCGTTGAGTGCGCTCACGCGCACGCCGTCCAGTTCGAAGTCGATCACCATGACCGAGCCTTCGCGGCGCCCAGACACGCGTGCGCTCTCTGTGTCGTAGCGCATCGTGTCCAGCACGCGGGAGCTGGGAAATATCGACGTGTACAGCTTCACGGCCTCCTCGGCCTGGTCGTCGAACCAGAGGAAGGGCGTGATGCGCTGGAAACGGTCCTGCATGGTCGTGCTCCTGTCGTGATGAGGGTGGGCACGGGCGGTTTTCCCGCCCGCTTGTATCAGCGACGAATCAACATCGGCCGGATCGACATCCGTCCGTCGGCACGACGCATGCACCGCTTGACGGAGGCCGCCCGCGCATCCGATACAGCACGCGAGCGACAGGGAGGAGTGCTCATGCTCAGGAAGGTGGCCTTCACCATGTACCCGGTCAAAGACGTGGACCGGGCGCGCGACTTCTACGAAAACAAGCTGGGGCTCAAGCCGGCTTCCGTCGGCAATCACGACGGCCAGTACTGGATCGAGTACGACCTGCCGGACGGCGGATGCCTCGCCCTGACCAATGTGAAGCCTTCGCAGCCCAGCGAAGCCGCGGGCGGCACCGTGGCATTCGAAGTGGACGACCTGGAGCGGCTCATGTCCGACCTGAAATCCAGGCACGTGACGTTCCGCAGCGGCATCATCGACACGCCGGTCTGCCGCATGGCCGTGTGCGTGGATTCGGAAGGCAACTCATTCCTGCTGCACCAGCTCAAGCGGACGTCATAGCCGGCAGGCAGGCTTTTCCGTCCTGCACCGCACATCGGATGCGATAAACGTCACGCATCGTGAGTGTGCCCTTACGAAATCTGCACGCGTATAGCGGGCAGCTATCGAACTCATCCATTCAAACGATTTCATCTTCCTTCAGTGCCGCACTAGCCTCCAGCGGGGCGTCGCGTCGACGCCCCGTGCAGTGTCATCGCCAGTCAAGGGAGAATGACCATGAGGCAGTTCGCATTGCGGCGAAAGCCGCTGTGGTTGACATGCATCGCGGTACTGGGAGTTTCAGGCATCGCGCTGGCCGCGGATCCACCCACCAGCTACATGCCGGTGGTCATCAAGGAAACCTTCCAGGCGATCAAGTCGCGCATGGAAGGACAAAAGCGCGGCGTGATGCAGCGGCAGCGCAGCCTGCTGGAACAGCGTTACGACCTGGCCAACCGTCCGGCATCCGGCGTGACCATGACGCGCGGCAAGCCGGTACAGGGCGGTGCGCGTGCACGACTTCCGTCGGGCATGACGTGGGAACAGCTCGGCAGCATGACGCCCGAGCAGATCCGCGAACGCAACGCGTTCCCCATCGGCTTCCTGCCGTTGCCGCATCCGAACCATCCGGAAGGCGGCATGGTGTTCCCGCACTTCCAGATCACCGAGATCAATCGCGTCGAGCAGCGCGATCTCACGCGCTTCGATCTGGACTTCGACCTGCCCGATCACTTCCTGCCGGAGTTCCCCGCGCCGATCTTCCTGACGACGCGGCCGGACCTGGGCGACGTGTCGAAAGGCCAGCTGGTCAACATCAACAACTACTTCGAACTGTTCAACGGCATCCTCAATCCGAAGCAGCTGGAAGGCCTGCGGCTGCTGGTCACGCCGTTCCCGCAGCAGCAGTTCAACCAGACCGAGGATCGCCGTTCCGCGTTGCCGAGCCGTGGCGTGGCCTGCCTGGACTGCCACAGCAACGGACACACATCCGCCGCGACGCACCTGGTCGGCGACATCCGGCCACAGGAGCTGCGCCACCGCATCGACACGCCCACGCTGCGCGGCGTGAACATCCAGCGGTTGTTCGGCTCGCAACGCGCGTTGAAGTCGGTGGAGGATTTCACCGAGTTCGAGCAGCGCGCCGCATACTTCGACGGCGATCCGGTCATCGCGACCAAGAAGGGCATCAACATCCTCGACCGCGGCCACCAGGTGCATGCGATGGGAGAGTTCCAGGCGATCCTGGATTTCCCGCCCGCACCGAAGCTGGACATCTTCGGCCGGCTGGATCCCGCCAAGGCGACGGAGGCCGAGAAGCGTGGCGAGGCGTTGTTCTTCGGCAAGGCGCAGTGTTCCTCGTGCCACACGCCGCCGTATTACACCGACAACACCATGCACAATCTCAAGGTGGAGCGCTTCTTCAAGCCGCAGATGATCAACGGCCGCTTCGCCAACCAGGACGGTCCGATCAAGACCTTCCCGCTGCGGGGCATCAAGGATTCGCCGCCGTACCTGCACGACGGCCGTCTGCTGACGCTGGAAGACAGCGTGGAGTTCTTCAACATCGTCCTGCAGACGCGGCTGGAGAGGCAGGAGAAAGACGACCTGGTGGCGTTCCTGCGGGCGCTCTGAGTCGATGACGGTTGACAGCGACGGCCTCCGCGCGGGGCCGTTTCGCTGGGCGTGAGGATGCGGTCGTCAGTGCAGATCGAAGCACGTGACAGAAGCGGCCGCGTGCGCCGTTCACCGCCCGTGCGTTCATCGTGCCGTCACGAACCTTTCACTTCGCAGCCACGACCATCGCAACGCGGCCGGGCGTCTGCCCCGGCCATACCTCGACGGATTTCCGACGACCGGACCTCGGCCGCGACGCGAATCCTTCCGCGGTGAGAACCACGAGGGGACGATGGAAGGATTCGTCAACGACGTCGTGAGGTTCTACACGGATTTGGTGGGGCGGTCCGACGGGCCGATGACCTTCCGTTTCTTCCTGCAGCCGATCATGGCGCTGCTGATGGCGCTGCGCGATGGCGTGAAGGACGCGAAGACCGGGCAATCGCCTTACTTCTGGCGGATAGTGAACAACCCCGGCGAGCGCCGCGCGGCGCTGCACGAAGGCATCAAGTCGACCACGCGCATCCTGGTGCTCGGCCTGGTGATGGAAATCATCTACCAGTACAAGGTCTTCGGCACGTTCCACGTGCTGGAGGCGGTCAACATCATCTTCATCCTCTGCTTCCTGCCGTACCTGATCATGCGCGGCCCGATCGCACGGCTGGCGCGCTGGTGGATGAGTCGCGACGGAGCAAAGCGCCCCACATGACAGAGAAGCAGAAGCCGCCTTCACGGCCCGGGCGCCTGCAGGTTCCATCGGAGCCGCCAGCCACGCGACCCGAGCACGTGCGCGTCACCCCGGTGCCGCCGATACCGCAGGTGGACCAGTCGGATGCGGACAGCGCGTCGGTCCAGTACTCGGCCTACCGCACCGGGCTGTCGAACCATCGCACCGGCCTGTCGGAACATCGCACGTCGCTGTCGGAGTACCGCACCGACCTGTCGACGCACCGTACCGGGCTCTCCGAGTACCGCACGGACCTGTCCACCGAGCGCACCGAGATGTCGATGCGCCGCACCGGCATGTCGTTCCAGCGCACGCGCCTGAGCGCGGAGCGCACGCTGATGTCGGTAATCCGCACGGCCCTTTCGCTGATCGGCTTCGGCTTCACCATCTTCCAGGTGTTCACGCATGCGCGCGAATCCGGCGTGCTGCGCATGAGCACGGCCGCACCCAGCAATTTCGGCATGGCGCTGGTGGCCCTGGGCATCGCGCTGCTGGTGGTGGGCATCGGCTACCACCTCAGCTTCATGCGCGGCCTGCGCCTGGAGCGCCATGCGATGGTCGAGGAGGGTCTGATACACGGCCAGAGCGGGTATCCGGTTTCGTACACGCTGTTGACCGCCGTCGCGCTGCTGCTGATCGGGCTGTACGCCATCGTCAGCATGGTGTTCGACGTCGCGGCCGGTTGAAGGACAAGGACGCAGGGGGAGCGCCCGGAAGTTCGTTGCATCCACCCACCCAGCAAGGAGAAGCGGCATGGCACAGGCGAAACAGGCGGCGCGCCCGACAAAGGCGGCCAAAACCGCACAGCCTTCGCAACGCGAAGCCAAGGGAAGCAGCGCAGGTCGGGGCAGGAAGCAGCCCAATATCCTGGTGATCTGGGGCGACGACATCGGCCAGTCCAACCTGAGTTGCTACACCCACGGACTCATGGGCTACCGGACACCCAATATCGACCGGATTGCCCAGGAAGGCATGCTGTTTACCGACAGCTACGGTGAGCAGAGCTGTACGGCCGGGCGCTCCTCGTTCATCACGGGTCAGAGCGTGTTGCGCACGGGGCTGTCAAAGGTCGGCATCCCGGCCTCTCCGGTTGGGATGAGCGAGAAGATCGTCACCATCGCCGCGCTGCTCAAGGAGCAGGGCTATGCGACGGGGCAGTTCGGAAAGAACCACCTGGGCGATCTGAACCACATGCTGCCCACCAACCACGGCTTCGACGAGTTCTTCGGCAACCTGTACCACCTCAATGCTGAAGAAGAACCGGAGATGTACGACTATCCGAAGGATCCGAAATTCCGCGAACGCTTCGGCCCTCGCGGCGTGATCCATTCGTGGGCCACCGACAAGGACGACGCCACCGTGCAGGAGCGTTGGGGCAAGGTCGGAAAGCAGAAGATCCAGGACACCGGGCCGCTGACCAAGAAGCGCATGGAGACTTGCGACGATGAGTTCGTCGCGGCGGCCATCGACTTCATCAAGCGGCAGGAAAAGGCGGGCAAACCCTGGTTCGTGTGGCTCAATACCACCCACATGCACCTGTTCACGCATACCAAGAAGGAAAGCCTGGGGCAGGCAGGCAAGTGGCAGTCGCCGTACCACGACACCATGATCGACCATGACCGCAATGTCGGTCAGGTGCTCGACCTGCTCGATGAGCTGGGTATCGCCGAGGACACCTTCGTCCAGTATTCGACCGACAACGGCCCGCACCGCAACAGTTGGCCGGACGGTGGCATGACGCCGTTCCGCAGCGAGAAGAACACCAACTGGGAGGGCGCCTTCCGCATCCCGTTGCTGGTCCGCTGGCCCGGCAAGGTGCCCGCGGGTTCTGTATCCAATGGCATCGTGCAGCACCACGACTGGTTGCCGACCTTTCTGGAAATGGCGGGAGCGCCGGAGGTCGTGGACAAGTTGAAGAAAGGCTACAAGGCCATCGGGCGGACGTACAAGAACCACATCGACGGCATGAGCTTGCTCTCCCACATCACTGGCAAGTCGAAGGAGAGTCCGCGCAACTTCTTCTTCTACATCAGCGACGACGGCGACATCCTCGCGATGCGTTACGACAACTGGAAACTGGTGTTCCTGGAACAGCGTTGCAAGGGCACGATGCAGGTGTGGGCCGAGCCGTTTACCCGGCTGCGGATGCCGAAACTGTTCAACCTGCGGACCGACCCCTATGAGTTTGCGGACATCACGTCGAATACGTACTACGACTGGTTCCTGCACAACGCGTATTTCATCTATGCGGCGCAAGCGGGAGCGGCGATGTTCGTCGAAACCTTCAAGGAGTTCCCGCCGATCCAGCGGCCGGGAAGCTTTACCATCGACGATGCGATAGAGAAGATGCGCGACGCCTCTGCGGGGGCGAGCTGAGCACACGGGCCGGACGGGCGGATGACGTCCGTCCGGTCTGCGCGAAAGATCGGTCGACGGAGGACGCTTCGCGTGCAAAGCACAGCTGATCCATTGCCTGGCTGGAACGACGGGAAGGCGAAGGCCGCCATCCTCGACTTCGTCGCCGCGGCGATCAGGGAAGGCGGGCCCGGCTATGTCGCGCCCGCAGAACGCATCGCCGTGTTCGACAACGACGGTACGCTGTGGTGCGAGTTTCCGCTGCAGGTGCAGGTGTTCTTCGCGCTGGCGGAAGTCAAGCGGCTTGCGCAGCAGGATCCGTCGCTGCTGCAGAAGCCGGCGTTCAAGGCATTCCTCGCCGGCGACGTGAAGACGCTCATGTCGCTGCCGAAGAAGGACGTGTTCGAGCCCGCCTTCGCCACGCATGCCGGCATGACGGTCGAGGAGTTCCACGCCAACGCGTGGCGCTGGTTGCGCCAGGCCGAGCATCCGAAGCTCGGCCGGCGCTTCATCGCCAACAGTTACGTGCCGCAGCGCGAACTGCTCGACTACCTGCGCACCAGCGGCTTCAAGACGTACATCGTGACCGGCGGTGGCGTGGAGTTCGTGCGTGTGGTGGCCGGGCAGCTGTACGGCATACCGCCGGAACAGGTCATCGGTTCCAGCACGCGGATGAAACTGGAGACAGGTCCCGAAGGCATGGTGCTGCGCAAGCTGCCGGAGCTGGGCAGCTTCGACGACCGCGACGAGAAGGTGGTGAACATCGCACTGCACCTCGGCCGCCGGCCGGTGTTCGCGTTCGGCAATTCCGACGGCGACCTGGCGATGCTGCGCTATACGCTGGGCGGGCAGGGGCCGCGCATGGCGTGGTACCTGCACCACGACGACGCGGAGCGTGAATTCGCCTACGATCGGGACTTCAGGCTGAGCGCCTTCAACGAAGGACTGGATCATGCCGCCGAGTACGGCATCGGCCTGGTCAGCATGAAGAACGACTGGAATCGCGTGTTCGCGGAGGAAGGCGATGGGCGTGCATGAACGTGTGGGCGAGTCCGCGGGCGCGAGGCTGGACAACATGGTCCGCATCGAGGGCGGCAGCTTCGTGATGGGTTCGGACCATCACTACCCGGAGGAACGCCCCGCTCACAAGGTCGCGGTGGACGGTTTCTGGATCGATCGCCACGCGGTGACCAATCGCGAGTTCGCGCGTTTCGTGGAGGCGACCGGGCACGTGACGCTGGCGGAGAAGCCGGCCGATCCAGCCGACTATCCGGGCGCCGATCCGGCGATGCTTGCACCGGCCTCGGTAGTGTTCGTGCCGCCACCGGGACGCGTCGACCTACGCAACCACTACAACTGGTGGCAGTACGTTCCAGGCGCCGACTGGCGCCATCCGCGCGGGCCGGAAAGCAGTCTCGAAGGGCTGGACGACCACCCGGTAGTGCACGTGGCCTACGAGGACGCGCTGGCGTATGCGCGGTGGGCGGGCAAGGACCTGCCGACCGAGGCGGAGTGGGAGTTCGCGGCCAAGGGAGGGCGCGACGGCACCGAATTCGCGTGGGGCGACGAACTGGTGCCCGATGGCCGCCACATGGCCAACACCTGGCAGGGCGAATTCCCGTGGCAGGCGGAACCCGAAGACGGATTCCTCTGGACCGCGCCGGTGGGCTCGTTCGACCCCAACGGCTACGGCCTGTACGACATGATCGGAAACGTGTGGGAGTGGACCAGCGACTGGTACCAGGAACACGGACACATCCAGCAGCACGCGTGCTGCACGCTGCAGAACCCGCGCGGCGGCGAGCGCGACGCGAGCATGGATCCCAACAATCCCGTGCAGATTCCACGTCGCGTGATGAAGGGCGGTTCGCATCTGTGCGCGCCCAACTATTGCCGCCGCTACCGGCCCGCCGCGCGCATGGCGCAGCCGGTCGACACTTCGACCTGCCACGTGGGTTTCCGCTGCGTGGTGCGCGCCTGACGCGTTGACGTCGAAGGGGAGGGCACGATGAACGAATGGCTGGTGACGGTGACCGAGCCGGTGATCGTCGCGCTGGACCTGATCGCGCTGGTGGTGATCATCGCGGGCACGGCGAAAGCGGTATGGGACATGCTGCGGTTCATCGCCAGCCATACCCGCGACCGGCACGCGCGTCGGCAGATATGGATGACCTATTCGCACTGGCTGGTGGGCGCGCTGACGTTCCAGCTGGCGGCCGACATCGTGGAGTCGTCGATCGCCCCCGACTGGGACAGCATCGGCCGGCTGGCCGCCGTCGCGGTGATCCGCACGTTCCTCAACTATTTCCTTGAGCGGGATGTGGCGGAGGTACGGGAGCTGCAGAAGGGGAGCGAGGTTTAGCGATCACTTTCCGTTCCCGGGTCGTGCATCGATACGTCTTTTCCGCCGGGGCCCTGCCTTTGATCGTCTTCCCGGCGAAGGCCTGGATCCATTTTGCTGTTGCCTCTTGCCTCTTGCCTCTTGCTCTTGCTCTTGCTCGTCATCCCCGCGAAGGCGGGGATCCAGGGACTTTTCACGCTTTACCGGTCGCCTGTGAGAAGCGGAAGAGCCAGAGCTTCCGTCCGTCTAAAGCCGGCCGGGTCACTTTTCTTTGCTGACCCAAAGTCCGACTGGATTCCCTTCGGTCAAACGTAACCCAAAGAAAGGGTCTTCCCCGACACAGCAATCCCACGACCGGCGAGGGAGTCGGCGCCCCGCAAGTCGGCATCCGTGCCTCCTTGCTTAGCGCCGCACGTCCATGTGCGGCGCCCTACGGGTCTAGAAAATTTGGTTGGCTCTTCAACAGCAACAGCAACAGAAATGGCAATCGCGACGCTGTTCAAGCGCTCAGTGAAAGCGTGAAAAGTCCCTGGATCCCCGCCTTCGCGGGGATGACGATCAAGAGCGAAGGCGGCAGCAGGCAGCAGGCAGCAGGCAGCGGGCAGCGGGTAGGGGGCAGGGGCAGCGAAAGCGAAAGCGAGGCGCGGAGGCGCGGCGAGCGAGGTACTGACGAGTCACAGGCGGGTCACAGACGAGGCGAAGCGAATATGCCGCGGAAAACGCAGGCCTATGCGCGCCAGTTACAATGCGCATCTCCCTCCGCAAGACGCACGCAGCCATGCCCGCTCCCGCCTGTCCCCAATGCACGCTCCAGAACACCTACGTGGATGGGGCGAACTTCGTCTGCGCGGACTGTGGTTATGAGTGGCCGGTGGCGGGTGAAACGTCGTCGGATGAGGCTGTCGTCGTGCGCGACAGCAACGGCAACGTGCTCGTCGAGGGCGATACGGTGGTGGTCATCAAGGACCTGAAGGTCAAGGGATCCTCGATTCCGCTCAAGCAGGGCACGGTGATCCGCAACATCCGCCTGGTCGAGGACGATGCCGAGCACATCGAGGGCAACTCGGACAAGATCAAGGGACTGGTGCTCAAGACCATCTTCCTGCGCAAGGCCTGATCGCCGTCGCGTGGTACGCGTCAACGAGACCGGCAGCGCCATCACCGCTGTTTAACGCCGCGCCGGGAGAGTGGGTGCATCCCACTCCCGGAGCACGCTCATGAGCCAGTACCGCATCGCGCTGATCGTCGGCAGCCTGCGCCGCGATTCGATCAACAAGAAGCTGGCCGAGGCGCTGGTGCGGCTGGCGCCGAAGGAGTTTTCCTTCCATCGCTGCGAGATCGGCGACCTGCCGCTGTACAACCAGGACGACGACGGCAATCAGGCGCCGCAGGTGAAGCGGCTCAAGCAGGAGGTGTCCGGTGCGGACGGATTGCTGTTCGTCACGCCGGAGTACAACCGCTCCGTCCCGGGCGTGCTGAAGAACGCCATCGACCACGCCTCGCGCCCGTATGGACAGAGCGCATGGGCTGGCAAGCCTGCGGGCGTGATCGGCGCGTCCATCGGCTCCATTGGCACGGCGATGTCGCAGCAGCACCTGCGCAACATGCTGGCGTACCTGGACGTGCCGACGATGGGGCAGCCGGAGGCGTTCATCCACGTCAAGGATGGCTTCTTCGATGCCGACGGCAACGTGGCCTCGGAGGACAGCCGCAAGTTCCTGCAGGGCTGGATGGACCGTTATGTGGAGTGGGTGCGCACGCACGCCGGCGAGGCCCGCACCGGCTGAGCTGGCACGATTCTGCGTTGCGCCAGCGGCGCGGCTGCGCCTCCGAAGGGCTGACAGAATCGGCGCATCCCATCCCCAGGAGCGCTGCATGGCCCTAGACGCCTACCTCGACCGCATTGGCTACCAGGGCGCGCGGGAACCCACCGATGCGGTGTTGCGGGAGCTGACCTTCCGCCACGCCACGACCATCCCGTTCGAGAACCTCGATCCGTTCCTCGGCAAGCCGGTGGAGCTGGCGCCCGAGGCGCTGCAGCGCAAGCTGGTCCAGTCGCGCCGCGGCGGCTACTGCTACGAGCACAATCTGCTGCTGAAGCAGGCACTGGAAGCCGTCGGCTTCGACGTGACGGGACTGGCGGCGCGCGTGCTGTGGAATGGTCCGGAGGATCGCATCACCTCGCGCAGCCACATGCTGCTGCAGGTGAACCTGCCGGACGGTCCGAAGGTGGTGGACGTCGGTTTCGGTGGCATGACGCCGACTGGCGTGCTGGACCTGCGCGAGGACGTCGAACAGCCGACGCCTCACGAGCCGTTCCGCCTGATACGCCGCGACGGCGATTGGTGGATGCAGGGTCGCGTCGGCGATCGCTGGGCCACGTTGTACCGCTTCGACCTGCAGCGCCAGCATCCCGTGGACTACGAAGCGTCCAGCTGGTTCCTCTCGACGCACGCGTCGTCGCACTTCACCACCGGGCTGATTGCCGCGCGCCCGGTGAAGGAAGGTCGCCATGCGTTGCGCAACCGCGAATACACCTTCCATCGACTGGGCGGTGCCAGCGAGCGTCGCGAGCTGCGTGACGTGGACGAAGTACTCGAGGTCCTCGAGCGCGTGTTCGACATCCAGCCGCCGGACGTGCCACAGCTGGCCACGCGCCTGCAGCAACTGTTCGAAAGCTGACGAAGGGCGGGCGTCGCGGCACAATCGTGCGATGTCCACGACCCTCGACCAGCTCCCGTTCGCACTGCCCGAGCCGCAACGGCTCGCATTGCAGGAGGCGTACGCCACGCCGCCGCGCGCGTACCACAACTTCCAGCACGTGCTGGAAGTGCTGCGCCATTATGGCGAGGTCGCGCAGGGGCCGGGCTGGCGGCAACCGGCGGAAGTCGCGCTGGCAGTGCTCTATCACGATGCGATCTACGAGGCCGGCCGTCGCGACAACGAGACCCGCTCGGCGGAGATGGCGGTGGCGCACATCGGGCGCTGGCTGCCGACGCTCGGCGTGGACGCGAAGCGCGTGATGACGCTGATCGAGCTGACTGCACGGCACGGTTCGTTCTCGCCTGGCGACGTGGACGAAGAGGCCGCGCTGTTCCTGGATTGCGACATGGCGATCCTGGGGGCCGAACCGGTCGTTTTCGACGCGTACGATCGCGCCATTGCCGCCGAGTACCGCGCACACGTGCCGTCGTGGCTGTTCAGGATCAACCGCAAGCGCTTCCTCAAGGGCCTGCTGTCGCGCGAACGCATCTACCTCAGCGATTTTTTCCACCAGCGACTGGACACGCAGGCGCGTCGCAACCTGCGACGTGCCGTGACGCACAAGCGTTAGTGCACCGTGACGGCCCGCGCGCACGCGGTTCGTAGAATCGGATGAGTTCACCGGAGGGTCGTGCCATGACGGTCGCGCGATCCATGAGTCTGTGCGCAGTGCTGGTCGCCTTGGCGCTGTTCCCCCTTTGCAGTCGCGGAAAGGAGGCGAGCGTGTCGTTTCGTCTGAGTTCTCCCGCGTTCACCCAACAGGGTGCGATTCCATCGAAGTACACCTGCGACGGCGAAGACATTTCGCCCGCGCTGCAGTGGTCCGGCGTTCCATCGGGTGCGAAGAGCCTGGCGCTGATCGTCGAGGATCCGGACGCGCCCGATCCGGCCGCGCCGCAGCGCGTGTGGGGACACTGGGTGCTGTACAACCTGCTGCCGGATTCCGATGGCCTGCCCGAAGCCGTGACCGCTGAGCAGTTGCCGAAAGGTACGCTGCAGGGCGCCAACGACTGGAAACGCGCCGGCTACGGCGGACCGTGTCCGCCGATCGGCCGGCATCGCTATTTCCATCGGCTGTACGCGCTGGACACGGTGTTGCCGCAGCTGCAGCAGCCGGATAAGAGCGCATTGCGCGACGCGATGGAAGGCCACGTGCTGGCCGAGGCCGAGCTCATCGGCACCTACCAGCGCAGCGGCGGATAGGCCTTACTTCAACGGCAGGTTGATCGCGGTCTTCCATTCCGACGGCGGCAGCGAGGACGGATCGTTGAGGTATTCCTCGTACACCGGCGCGTTGCCGGCCTCCTCGAAACTGTTGGGCAGCCATTGGCAGAACAGCCAGTCGTAGGCGCGTTCGAGTTCCGCGTAGGGTCCGGTATGCACCACGGTGGCGTGGCGTCCGCCGGCGATCTCGATCCAGCGCATCCCGTCTTCCAGCGGCGCGTTGGCCGGCACCTGAAGGCAGGCATCGGCGCGCAGTTCGTCCACCGGCGTCTCCGACGGTGCGTCGTAGTAGACGCCGAAACTGCGCGTGTTGGGGCCGAGCAGGCCGTTGCGGCCGGCCCAGCCCATCAGCCGGTCGAAGGTGGTGCCGATCTTCTGGTAGTCGCCGCGATGCGGCAGCGCGACCACGCGGACCGGGGCAAGGATGGTGATCTCGGCGGTGTACATGTGCAGGTCCTCGACGAAGGGATGGCTCGCCGCCGGAGCTATGTCCGGCGGTACGGTGCGCCGCTGGCGGAACGCGCCCGGCGTGCACCGGTAGGTGCTGCCGAACGCGCGGGTGAACGCCGCCACGCTGCCGTAGCCGGCGCGGCGTGCGATGTCCGCGATGCTGCGCGGGCTGTCGAGCAGTTCGCTGGCGGCGCGATGCAGCCGCAGCCGCCGCAGCGTGCCGGTCACCGTCTCGCCCATCTGGCCGCGATAGATGCGGTGAAAATGCCAAGGCGAGAAGTGGCCCACCTCCGCCAGCTGCGCCAGCGTGAGCGGCTGGTCCAGTCGCGTGGACATCCATGCGACGACCTTGCCGATGCGGGTGCTGTAGCTGTCGAAGGTCTGGCTGCGGTTCACGGGCGGTTCCATCTGCGTCGCGCCCATGCTGGCCAACCGGGTTTGATTCAGGTTGCGAAGTTGCGCGGGCGCCCACTGTAACGGGCGCTCGCGGATACGGCAGGATCAGGGCACCAGCACCGCGCGTCCCTTGATGCCGCCCTGGCGCAGCGTGCTGTACACGTCCAACGCCTTTTCCAGCGGGAACTTCTCCACCTGCGGATGGATGCGGCCGTCGCCGGCCAGTGCGATCACTTCCATCAGTTCCGTGCGCGAGCCCCAGTACGGCACCGTCACCTGGCAGCCGTACGGAGGCTGGTTGGCGCGATAGTGCAGCGTGCCGCCACCGAGCCCGACGACGGTGATGCGGCTGTTGCGGCCGACCACGCGCACGCAAAGGTCGATGGTGGGTTGCGCGCCGACGAAGTCCAGCGCCAGCACCGCGCCGCGCGGACCGGTGAGTTTGGCGACGGCTTCGGCCGCCGCGTCCACGTTGCGCGTGTCGACGGTGTGGCGCACGCCCAGTTCCTTCGCGTGCGCCAGCTTGTGTTCGTCGATGTCGCCGGCGATGACAGTGGCCGCGCACAGCGCCTGCAGCAACTGCACCGCCATATGGCCCAGGCCGCCGATACCGATGACCAGCACGTGCGTGTCAGGTGTCAGGATCGGCAGAGCCGCCTTGATCGCGTGGTACGGCGTGAGCGCGGCGTCGCTCAATGGTGCGGCCAATGCAGGATCGAGTTTGCCCAGCGGCACCAGCAGGCGTGGCGAGGGCACCAGCATGTAGTCGGCCATGCCGCCATCGGAACCCAGGCCTCCGCCCATGGTGGTCAGCGAGGCGTGGTTCTCGCAGTAGTTCTCGGCCGAGGTCTGGCAGGTGTGGCAGCGACCGCAGCCCCAGGGGCCGTACACCGCGACGGGGTCGCCTTCCTTCCAGCCTTCCACGCCCTGGCCCAGGCCGGCGATCCAGCCGGCGTTCTCGTGGCCCAGCGTGAAGGGGCCTTTGAGGCCAAGGTCCTCGTCCATGATGTGCAGGTCTGAGTGGCACACGCCCGCGCCGCCGATCTTCACCAGTACCTGCCCCGGGCCGGGTGTCGGCTGCGGGACATCGACGATCTCCGCGGGCTTTCCGACTTCGACGAAGCGCACGGCTTTCATGGCGGGCCTCCTGGCAGCGTGACGGTGCCGCCAGTCTGCGCGCGTGCGGGTAAGCAGCCTGTCAATCGCGAATACCTTGCGACGGAACGGCATGCCGCGCACACCGCACCGCCCACGAAAGTACGGCCCGCATTGCGCGGGCCGTACGTGACGTGCTCAGTACGCCTGGGCGGTCGGACGCACCACCAGTTCGTTGACGTCGACGTCAGCCGGCTGACCGATGGCGAAGGCGATCGCGCGTGCGATCGCATCGGCCGGCAGCATGTCCTTGCGGAACACTTCGTCCACTTCGCGCTTCATCGCCGGATCGGAGATGGTGCTGGTGAGTTCGGACTCGACCGCACCCGGGGCGATGGTGGTCACGCGCAGGAACGGCGATTCCTGGCGCAGGCCTTCCGACAACGCATGCACGGCGAACTTGGTCGCGCAGTACACCGCGGCGGTGGGGAACACCATGCGGCCGGCGACCGACGAGACGTTCACGAACTGCCCGGCCTTCTGCGCGTGCATCACCGGCAGCGCGGCGCCGATGCCGAACAGCACGCCCTTCACGTTGACGTCGACCATGCGCTCCCATTCGTCGACCTTGAGGTCGGCCATGCGTGAGAGCGGCATGACGCCGGCGTTGTTCACCAGCACGTCGAGGCGGCCGTACTGGTCGACCGTCGCGCGGATGAAGGCTTCCACCGACTCGCGCTGCGTGACGTCCAGCGCCTGGACCAGCACCTGGCCGCCGCGTTCGCGGATCTTCGCGGCCAGTGCTTCCAGCCGGTCGGTGCGGCGCGCGCCCAGCGCGAGGCGTGCGCCGTGTGCGGCCAGGCGCAGCGCGGTGGCTTCGCCGATGCCGCTGCTGGCGCCGGTGATCGCGATGACCTTGTCGCCGATGTCGAGGGCGCCGATGTCGAGGGTTTCGTGTGACATGTGAATCTCCTTGGTTGGAACGAACGGATCCGCTGCGGTCGCGATGAGGCGGCCGCAGATTCGGAGCGGAGGGGAGGCCGGCGCGACTGCGCCGGCGATGGATCAGGCGTTGACGCTGGCCATGCTCGCGGCCGGATAACGCGTGCCGGCCACTTCATGCCGGGCCAGCACGTCGTCCAGGCGGCGCTGCTCGTTGAGCGTCAGGTCGATGCGCGTGGCGGCGGCGTTCTCGTCCAGGCGCGCGATGCGGCGCGTGCCGGGAATCGGCACGATGTCCGCACCGCGATGCAGCAGCCACGCCAGCGCCAGCTGCGCCGGCGTGCATTCGCGCTCCTGCGCAAGTTCGCGCACGGCCTGCACCAGCAACTGGTTGCGGTCGATGTTGCCGTCCTGGAAGCGCGGGTTCTGCCGGCGCCAGTCGTCCGCGGCCAGCTCGCCGGTGTTCTGGATCGCGCCGGTCAGGAAGCCGCGGCCGAGCGGGCTGTATGCCACGAAGCCGATGCCCAGTTCGCGGCAGGCGGGTAGGGCGTCGTTCTCGACGTCGCGCGTCCACAGCGAGTATTCGCTCTGCAATGCGGCGATGGGATGCACCGCAGCTGCGCGGCGCACGGTCGCACCGGAGGCTTCCGACAGGCCCAGGTGCCGCACCTTGCCGGCTTCGACCAGCCGCGCCATCGCGCCGACGGTGTCCTCGATGGGCACCTTGGGGTCCACGCGGTGCTGGTAGTACAGGTCGATGTATTCGACACCCAGGCGCTTGAGGCTGGCATCGCAGGCGGCGGCGACGTACTCGGGGCGGCCGTCGATGCCGAGGAAGTCGCCGTTGGGTGCGCGCACGTTGCCGAACTTCGTGGCCAGCACGACCTCGTCGCGACGGGTGCGCAGCACCTTGGCCAGCAGTTCCTCGTTGCGGCCCACGCCGTACATGTCCGCGGTGTCGAGGAAGTTCACGCCGATGTCGATGGCGTGCTCGAGCACGGCAAGGTTCCCGGCCTCGTCGCTGGGACCGTAGAAGTCCGACATGCCCATGCAGCCCAGGCCGATGGCGGAGACGGTGAGGCCCTGGCGGCCCAGCGTGCGACGGGCGAACGGAATGTTCATGCGGTGTCTCCTGAGGGGTGGGGGGAGGGTGGACACATGCTCCTCCCGGGACCTCTCCACGCGTTAGCCCATTGCTCGCCGATCCTTGCCCGATCCTCCGTCACTGTGGGCGGGGCACGAGACACGCGCGCGCGCTCGCGCATAATCGCCAAGACCTCCCCCGGCAGGAAAACCCATGAACGACAATGCTTCCAACGTGGTTGCCGCGCCCCATGCCCTGGAGGCCCAGCAGGCGGAGCTGGCCGACCGGATTGCCCGAAACATCCCCGGCGACGGCCTGCACCCCACGCCCGTGCAAGGCCTGTGGCTGATCCAGGCCAGCGAACCCTCGCAGCCATTGCCGACCGTCTACCACCCCAGCATCTGCGTGGTCGTGCAGGGCCGGAAGCAGGCGATGCTGGCCGAGGAAGTCTTCCTGTACGACCCGCTCAACTACCTGGTGGTGTCGATGTCGCTGCCGATCACGGGGCAGATCCTCGACGCCACGCCGGAACACCCGTACCTGTGCCTGCGCGTGGATATCGACACGGCCATGGTCGGCGAACTGGTGCGGCAGTTGCCGATGGAACGCGACAACGCAACGGCACGCGGGCGTGCGGTGTACCTGGGCCGCACCAGTGCATCGCTGCTCGACGCGATGCTGCGTCTGGTACGCCTGCTCGACACGCCGGACGAGGCCGCGGTGCTGGCGCCGCTGGCGCTGCGCGAGATCCACTACCGCGTGCTCACCGGCGAACTCGGCGGCCGTCTGCGCGAGCTGTGCGACGTGGAAGGCAACGCCCAGCGCGTCGCGCGCTCCATCGAGCTGATCAAGCAGCGCTACCACGAACCGCTGCGCGTCGAGCAACTGGCGTCCACCGCGCACATGAGCGTGTCGTCGTTCCACGAGCACTTCAAGGCCGCCACCGCCATGACGCCGCTGCAGTACCAGAAGCAGCTGCGCCTGCAGGAGGCGCGACGCCTGATGCTGGTGGACGGCATTGAAGCGGCCGCGGCGAGCCACCGCGTCGGATACGAGAGCCCGTCGCAGTTCAGTCGCGAGTACCGGCGCCTGTTCGGCGCACCGCCGCGCCGCGAGGTGATGGCGATGCGCGGCGTCGCAGGCTAGCCTGTCGGCCACTCACGACGCCGCGACGCGGCACGGAAGCCTGATGTCGCTGCTGCTGGAACTACTCGAACACGTCCTGGACTACGTGAATTCCTGGCGCCTGTACCTGGCGCTGGTGGTCACCGCGATCGCGTTGTGGCTGGTGCTGGACTTCATGGCGCTGGGCGCGGGCCGTACGGTGCTGGCCATCGCCGTGGCAGTCGTCGGGATCGTCGGCGGATTCCGCTGGGCGAGAGCGGCGGAGGCGGGATGAGGGCTGCTTCGTCCTGAGTCGGGCTCGGCGGCGGCGTATCGATCCGCCCCCTGACCTCACAACGCGTGACCAAACGTGTTGTAGACCATCAGCACCACCTTGCCGCGCCCGTGGCCGTTCTCGACATCGCGATGGGCCGTGGCCGCGTAGGCGAGGGGGTAGATGTCGCGCACGTGCACGCGCAGGCGCCCGGCGTCGTGCAGCTCGACCAGCTCCTGCAGGCGTTCGCGGCTACGCTGGCTGCGGATGGCCTGCACGCCCAGGCGCTGCACGTCCTCGAAATCCACCAGCGTGCCGATCCGCGACGGCTCGATGCCCAGCGCGATGGACGCGTCGAGCGCGCCGCGGCCGCTGCCGTCCAGCGCGGCATGCACGCCATGCGGGGCGAGTTCGCGCACGCGTTCGGCCAGGCCCGGTCCGTACAGCACGGGTTCGGCGCCGAGCGAGCGCAGGTAGTCGTGGTTCTCGCGGCTGGCGGTGCCGATGACCCGTGCGCCGCGCAATCGCGCCAGTTGCACCGCGATCGTGCCCACGCCACCCGCGGCGCCGTGCACCAGCACCGTGTCGCCGCGCTGGATCTCCAGCGCCTGCACAGCCGTGTGCGCGGTCTGGCCCGATGCCGAAAGCGCGCCGGCCACCGCCCACGACATCATCATCGGCTTGAGCACGACCTGCTCCGCCGCGACCACCACCGCTTCGGCATAGGCATTGGCGTTGGTCCAGCCCAGCACTTCGTCGCCGGTCGCCAGGCCGCACACGCCCGGTCCGATTGCATCGATCACGCCGGCGAACTCGTTGCCCAGTTGTCGCGGGAACGGCGCCTGGCCGATACCGCGCTGCGCGAACCAGCCGCTGCGCGTGGCGCAATCGGCGGGCTGCACGCCGGCCGCGCGCACGCGCACGCGGACTTCGCCGGGTCCCGGTTCGGGCAGCGGCAGCTCGGCCAGGCGCAGCACGTCCGGCGGGCCATACGCGTCGAACACGACGGCCTGCATCGTGGGAGCGGACGTCTTGCGTGCGACATAGCCGTCGCGGGCGTTGCGGGTATCCATGGCCTGTCCGGTTTGACTCGAAACGGAGAGGCCAGCGAGGATAGGACCTCAACTTAAGTTGAGGTCAAGCGCCCATGGCGGCCGAACCGCTCACCGTCGGCGAACTCGCGCAACGCAGCGGCGTCGCGGTATCCGCGCTGCACTTCTACGAGTCCAGAGGCCTGATCCGCAGCACGCGCACGGCGGGCAACCAGCGACGCTATCCGCGCGACATGCTCAGGCGCATCGCGATCATCCGCGCGGCGCAGCGCGTGGGGATGCCGCTGGCGGCGATCCGCGAGGCGCTGGCGAGCTTGCCGCAGGAACGGACGCCCACCCGGCGCGACTGGGCCCGCCTGTCCAGCGCGTGGCGGGCGGAGCTGGACGCTCGCATCGCCCAGCTGATCCAGATGCGCGACACGCTGGACGACTGCATCGGCTGCGGCTGCCTGTCGCTGGACCGCTGCCGCTTGGCCAATCCGGGCGACGTGCTGGCCGAGCATGGCGCCGGCGCGCAGCGCTGGAGCGAAGACGGATAGTCATTCGTGTCCACCGTGTGACACGCCTGTAACAATCCGCCGCTGCAATCGTGCGAACCCATGCCGGATTGCGCGATGAACATCCTGATGCTGTCGGACGTGTACTTCCCGCGGGTGAACGGGGCTTCGACCTCGATCCGCACCTTCGCCCGTGCCCTGGTGCGGATGGGCCACTCGGTGACGCTGGTGGCCCCCGACTACGGACCGGACAGCGGGCAACAGGCACACGACGGCGAGTTCGAGGTGTTGCGCGTGCCGGCGCGCGTGATCTTCTTCGATCCGGAAGACCGGCTGATGCGCGCAGATGCGTTGCGCGAACTGCGCCCGCAACTGGCCGCGCGCGAGTGGGACGTGATCCACATCCACACGCCGTTCCGCGCACATGCGCTGGGCGTGTGGCTGTCGCGGCAGGGCGGCTGGCCCACGGTGGAGACCTACCACACCTATTTCGAGGAATACGTCGGCCACTACCTGCCGTGGCTGCCCACGTCGCTGGCGCGCTGGGTGGCGCGCGCCGCCTCGCGCCGGCTGTGCCATGGCGTGGACCACCTGATCGTGCCGAGTGCGCAGATGGTCGACGTGCTCGCGCGATACGGCATCCACACGCCGAACACGGTCATCCCCACCGGCATCGACCTGGCCGAGTTCAGCGGCGGGGACGGTGCGCGGTTCCGCAGCGAGCACGGACTGGCGCCGGACAAGCCGACGCTGGTGACGGTCAGCCGTCTGTCGCTGGAGAAGAACATCGCCTTCCTGCTGCGCGTGGTGCGGCGGCTGGTCCCGGATTTCCCGCAGCTGCGCTTCCTCATCGCGGGCGAGGGCCCGGACGAGCCGCGCCTGCGCCGCCTGGTGCAGGAACTGGAACTGCAGGACCACGTGCGGTTCTTCGGCAACCTGGACCGGCGCACGACGCTGCTCGATGCCTACCGTGCCGGTGATGCGTTCGTGTTCGCCTCGCCGACGGAGACACAGGGCCTGGTGCTGATCGAAGCGATGGCGCTGGGCGTGCCCATCGTCTCCACTGCGGTGATGGGCACCGCCACCGTGCTGCGCGACGCGCACGGCGCGCTGGTCGCGAAGGAGGATGTCGACGACTTCGCCGCCGCGGTGTCGCGCGTGCTGTCCTCGCCCGAACTGCGCGCGACGCTGTCGGCCGCGGGGCCTGCGGATGCGCGGCAGTGGAGTTCGGACGTACTGATGGCGAAGGTGGAGGCGCTGTACGCCTCGCTGGCCCAGCGGCGACAGGCGCTGGCGGCGGCCTGAACCAGCGTTCCGCCGGCCGGGGCTGCGTGTACCATCGCGGCCATCTTCCAGAACCGGATGCGATGCATGTCCCTGACCATGTACGAGGCCTCGGTGCCCGTGTTCCGCCACATGCTGCGCGCCATGGCCGGCGTGCTCGAAAAGGGCCGGGCGCATGCCGAGGAAAAGGGCATCGAACCGGACGCGCTGCTGCAGGCGCGCCTGTTCCCGGACATGTTCCCGCTGACCCGGCAGGTGCAGATCGCCTGCGACTTCGCCAAGGGCGTGTGCGCGCGCCTGGCCGACGTGGAAGTGCCGTCGTTCGCCGACGACGAGCGCAGCTTCGCCGACCTGGACGACCGCATCTCGCGCACGCTGGCCTTCATCGAGGGGCTGGACGTACTGCTGTTCGAGGGCAGCGACGAGCGTGAGGTCGTGCTGCGGCCAGGTACGCCGAAGGAGCGCCGCTTCGACGGCAAGGCCTACCTCACGCACTACGGCCTGCCGCAGTTCTACTTCCACGTCACCACGGCCTATGCGCTGCTGCGCCATAACGGCGTGCCCGTGGGCAAGCTGGACTACATGGGCGCCCGCTGATGGAGGCGCCGCCGGTCGCGTCGGCCACGCCGCTCACGCCGACGCAGGTGCGCGGCATCGGCACGGTGGCCTTCTTGTGCGTGCTGGCGTTCGCGGCGGTGGCGACCGCGCTGCAGGGCGTGCGCGTGGACCTGGACTGGGTGCGCGCGCCGCTGAGCTTCTATCTGGTCGGTCCGCACGCGTGGTGGCTGCAGGCGGCCTACATCGCACTCGCGATTGCGCTGGCCATGCTCGGTGCCGGCTACTACGGGGCCAGTCCTCCGACGAGCCGCCGCATCCTGCCGATGGTGCTGTTCGTCGTGGGCGCACTCGCCCTGGGCGTAACCGCGCTGGCCGAGACCGACCTGGGCGGCGGCCGGGTGCGAACAACGGCTGCCTACGTGCATGCGATCGCCGCGCCGATTGCCTTCCTCGGCACCACGCTGGGGATGCTGGCGCAGTCGTGGCGGTTCCGCGCCGACCCGCGCTGGCAGCGCCATTTCGCGACGGGCTTCGGCCTGGCGGTGTTCTGCTTCATCGCGCTGTGGGTGCATGCGCTGTGGCGCGAACTGCCCCGCGGGTTGAGCCAGAAGGTAGTGATCGTGGCCATCCTGGTCTGGCTGGCGCTGGCGGCGCACTGGCTGCGTCGCACCCCGGCGTCCACGTAGAAACAACAGGTTATGTAGCGAAGTTCGCGCATTGTCTCCCGCTTACAATGCGCGGATGCTGTTGAACGTCGCCGCCTACCATTTCGCCCCCATCGACCAGCCTCACGCGCTGGCCGCCGACGTGCACGCCCGCGCCGAGCGCGACGGCCTGCTCGGCACCGTCCTGATCGCCCCTGAAGGCATCAACCTGTTCCTGGCCGGCGATGACGCCGCCATCCATGGCCTGCTCGATTCGTTGCGCCAACTTCCGGGCCTGGAGTCGCTGACCGCCAAGTTCAGCCATAGCCGCGGCCAGCCGTTCGGCCGGCTCAAGGTGAAGGTGAAGCCGGAGATCATCGCGTTCCGCCGTGAAGCGTCCTCTCCACTGGAGTCCGGGCGGGCGCCGGCGGTGGCGCCGCCGACGCTGGCGCGCTGGCTGGACCAGGGGCACGACGACGACGGCAAGCGCGTCGTGATGCTGGACACGCGCAATCGCGAGGAGTTCGGCTACGGCACCTTCGCCAGCGCGCTGACGCTGCCGATCGACAACTTCACCGACCTGCCACAGGCGCTGGAGCCGCACCGCGAGGCGCTGCAGGATGCGACCGTGGTGAGTTTCTGCACCGGCGGCATCCGTTGCGAGAAGGCCGCGTTGTGGATGCACGCGCAGGGAATGAGCAACGTGCTGCAGCTCGACGGCGGCATCCTGGGGTATTTTGAGCAGGTCGGCGGCCGCCACTACGAAGGCCGCTGCTTTGTGTTCGACGAGCGCGTTGCGCTCGATGCGGACCTGCAACCGATGGTGGACGACGCGGCCTGAGCCGCAACGCGCGGTGCTCACGCGCCGTCCGCACGTGCAAGCGAGGAGTGCGAACTGTGAGGAAGGCGATGTCGAAATCCGGTGTGGTCGGGGCTCCGCTGACGGCGGCGCTGGCAACGTTGCTGCTGGCGGCGTGCGAGCCGTCCAAGCCCGTGAACACGGCTCCGCCGGAGGAGATCACCGCGCCCGCGCCGGCCGCCAACCCGCAGCCGGATGCCAACGCCATGCCGGTCGAGCGCGCCGCGCCGCCGGTGGTCAAGCCGGTGGCGCTGGGCGAATACGACCCGGGCAACCCGGTGGCGATTGCCGTGACCGGCAAGCTCACCCTGGAAGAGACCGAGCTCAAGGGCGAGAACGGCGCCCGTTTCACCACCGAGCGCGTCGCGCTGGTGAACGGTGGCGACCAGTACTCGGCCGGCAACACCTATGCGCAGGCCATGATGATTCCGGCGGATCTGCAGGTGGAACTGCGCCGCGTGCTGGAGGAAACCCCGCCGACCGAAGCGCCGGCCAACGCGCTGTGCGGCGGCAGCCGCACCGGCTTCATCGCACTGGCCAAGGTGGAAGAGGGCGACGGCGAGATGCTCAAGCTGATCGGGCTCAAGGGCACCGACCTGCCGGCCGCGAGCGCGCAGGGTGTCGAGCTGTGCGCCAGCACCTTCTACATCCGCACCGGCCCGCTGAAGGAAGCCGAACAGGGCTGAGCCCGGCGGTGATCAGCCCGCGGTCCGGCCGCGCAGCCATGCCACCGCGCCATGGCCCGCACGAAGGCCGGCGGCAAAACACGCGGTGAGCAGATAGCCGCCGGTCGGCGCTTCCCAGTCGAGCATCTCGCCCGCGCAGAACGTGCCGGGCAATGCGCGCAGCATCAGCGCGTCGTCCAGTGCTTCCAGGCGCACGCCGCCCGCGCTGCTGATGGCTTCCTCGATGGGCCGCGCGCGTTGCAACCGCAGCGGCAAGCGCTTGATCGTGCGTGACAGCGTCTGGATGTCGGCCATCGCGTCGCGGTCGATCACCTCGTACAGCAGCGCGGCCTTCACGCCGGTAATTCCGGCATGACGGCGCAGGTGTTCGCTGAGGCTGCGTCCGCCACGGGGACGCGACAGGTCCTCGTGCAGGCGGTGCAGTTCGCGTCCCGGCGCCAGGTCGAGTTCCAGGAGAGCTTCGCCGCGCGCCGCGATGGTGTCGCGAAGCGTGGCCGAAAGCGCATAGACCAGGCTGCCTTCGATGCCGGTCCGCGTGACCACGCATTCGCCCTGCAACTCGTGCGGGCGACCTTCCGCGTCGTGCCAGTGCGCGATCACTGGCTTCAGCGGCGCACCGGCGTGACGCGTGGCGAAGTGCTCGCTCCAGCCGATGTCGAAGCCGCAGTTGGACGGCAGCAATGGCGCCACGTCGACGCCGCGCTGGCGCAGCACGTCGGCCCAGGCGCCGTCCGAGCCCAGTTCCGGCCAGCTGCCGCCGCCGAGCGCCAGCACGGTCGCGCCGGCATGCACGCTGCGCACGCCATCGGGCGTGTCGAACCTCAGCGCACCGTCGTCATCCCAGCCAAGCCAGCGATGCTGCACGTGGAAGCGCACCCCATCCTCGCGCAGGCGCCGCACCCAGCCGCGCAGCAGCGGCGCCGCCTTGCGGTCCATCGGAAACACGCGGCCGGAGGTGCCGACGTAAGTGTCCACGCCCAGGCCACGCGCCCATTCGCGCAGGCCATCGGCATCCAGATCGTCGAGCCATTCGCCGACCTCGCGTGCGCGCCCGCCATAGCGTGCGTCGAATGCGGGACGCGGCTCGCCGTGGGTCAGATTGAGCCCGCCCTTGCCTGCGATGAGGAACTTGCGGCCGACCGATCCCTTGGCCTCGAACACGTCGACTTCCACGCCGGCAGCGCGCGCGACTTCCGCCGCCATCAGGCCGGCGGGGCCGCCGCCGACGATGGCGAGCGCGGTGGTGGAGGGCGTGGAAGAGGACATGCGATTGCAGCGGCGGGGCCGCGCGGCGTGCGCCGCGGGATGCGCATTATGCCGATTCGCCCGCCGGCACTCGCCAACGCGGACGAAATCCCCGAATCTCGGCCGGATGCCTGAAATGGGGAGAAGCAGCGGATGCGGTGGACAGTAGGACGGGCGCATTGCGCCGTGGCGATGACGGCGCTCGCGGTGGGCGCGCTTATGCCCGCCCATGCGACGGACGAGGGATTGCCCGGGCAGTTGCAGGACATCGACGCCCACGTCGAAGGCGTGCGCCGGGAGTTCGACGTGCCCGGCATCGCGGTGGCCATCGTCAAGGACGGCGAGGTGGTGCTCGAACGCGGCTGGGGCCTGCGCGAGCAGGGCAAGCCGGCGAAGGTGGACGCGAAGACGCTGTTCGCCATCGCCTCTAATACCAAGGCGTTCACCGCGGCGTCGCTGTCGATCCTCGCCGACGAGGGCAAGCTCAGCCTGGACGACCGCGTCACCGATCACCTGCCGTGGTTCCGCATGTCCGACCCGTACGTCACGCATGAGATGCGCGTGCGCGACCTGCTGGCACACCGCAGCGGCCTGGGCCTGGGCGCTGGCGACCTGCTGTACTGGCCCGGCACCGACTACAGCACCGAGGAAGTGGCGCGGCGCCTGAAGGACGTCCCGCTGAGCGGCAGCTTCCGTGGCCAGTACGCCTACGACAACATCCTGTACGGCGTGGCGCAGCTGGTGATCGAAGAGGTGAGCGGCCAGACCTACGCGCAGTTCCTGCAGCAGCGCATCTTCGAGCCGCTGGGCATGCGCGACACCCGCTTCAACAGCGATGCGCTGCGCCCGCGCGACAACGTCGCCACTGGCCATGCCAAGGCCGATTTCAAGGATCTGCAGCCCGCGCCGCGCATGTCGTGGAGCAACGTGTCCGGCGCCGGCGGCATCTATTCGAGCGTGCACGACATGAGCCGCTGGATGGCGATGCAGCTGGCCGGCGGCACCTACCGCGACGCGAAGGGCAACGAGCAGCGCATCTTCAGCGAGGACCGGCAGCAGGCGATGTGGTCGGTGATCACGCCGATCCCGGTGCCCAAGCCGCAGGTGCCGCAACTGGAGGCGGCGCGTCCCAACTTCCTCGGCTACGGCGAGGGCTGGAACCTGTCCGACTACCGCGGCCGCAAGCTGGTTTGGCACACCGGCGGCTGGCCCGGCATGGTCTCGCGCGTGACGCTGGTGCCGCAGGAAAAGCTGGGCGTCATCGTGCTGACCAATGCGGAAGTCGGCGGCGCGTTCAACGCGATCACACTGCGGGTGCTCGATGCCTACCTGGGCGCACCGCGCACCGACTGGACCGCGGCCTACACCGCCGCGCTGGCGAAGACCCGCGGCAAGGCCGACGAGGATTGGCAGAAGCACGTCGCGGCACGCGACGCGGACGCCCCGCCATCGCTGCCCCTGGCGAAGTACGCACGCACGTATCGCGACCCGTGGTACGGCGACGTGATCGTGGAAGAGGAGAACGGCCAGCTGCGCATGCGCTTCAGCCGCACGCCGCAGCTGACCGGCACGATGACGCCGTGGCAGCACGATACCTTCATCGTGCGGTGGGACGAGCGCTGGCTCAACGCGGATGCATTCGTGACGTTCGCGCTGGACGCGGACGGCGGCATCCGCGAGGCGCGCATGGAGGCGATCTCGCCGATGACGGACTTCAGCTTCGACTTCCAGGACCTGCGGCTGGCGCCCTTGCCGCCGGAGGAAAAGAACGACTGACTCAGCGCAGTGGCTGCGCGAGCAGCGCGGCCGCAACGCACCAGGCCACTACCCACAGCGCACCCACGCGCAGGCGCAGCAGCAGGGCCAGGCCGATGGCGACGATGGCGACGTCGCTCCAGTGGCCCACGCCCTGCGTCCACACCGGGTCGTACAGCGCCGCCGCCAGCAGGCCGACCACGGCCGCGTTGACGCCCGCCAGCGTCGGCGCGGCGTTGCGCATGGCGCTCACGCGCTGCCACAGCGGCAGCGTCGCGCCGAGCAGCAGGAAGCCGGGCAGGAAGATCGCCAGCACCGCGACCAGCGCCGAGCCCGCAGGCAGGACGCCGGTGGGCAGTTCCGCGCCGAGGAACGACGCGATCGAGAACATCGGCCCGGGCACCGCCTGCGCCGCGCCGTAGCCGGCGAGGAAGGTATCGGCCGACATCCAGCCGGTGTCGACGAGGGACTGCTGCAGCAACGGCAGCACGACATGGCCGCCGCCGAACACCAGCGCGCCGGCGCGATAGAACGCCGCGGCCATCGCGGCGATGGTGGGGCGGTCCGACGGCCACAGCACGGCCAGGAGCAGCGCGGCAAAGAAGATGGCCAACAGGGTCGCCGCGACGCGCCGGCCATACGGCACGGGAATGGGCGCGTCATTGCGTGCCGGCACGTGGCGGCACCACCACGCACCGAGCGCCGCGCCGGCGCCGATGGCCACCAGTTGCGACCACGCCGTGCCCAGCCACAGCACCAGCATGCATCCCAGTGCGGCGATGACGATGCGACGCAGGTCCGGCGTCATCTGCCGGGCCATGCCGATCACGCCGTGCGCGACCACGCACACCGCCACCAGCTTCAGGCCGTGCACCAGCGAGCGGTCCGGTTCGTCGCCAAGCCGCGGTGCAAAGCCCGCGAACACCAGCATCAGCAACGCCGAGGGCAGGGTAAAGGCGGTGAACGCCGCCAGCGCACCGCGCCAGCCGGCGCGTAGCAGGCCGATGGCGAAGCCCATCTGGCTGCTCGCCGGCCCCGGCAGGAACTGGCAGATCGCCAGCAGCTCCACGTAGCGCGCTTCGTCCACCCAGCGCCGCCGCACCACGAACTCCTCGCGGAAATACCCCAGGTGCGCGATGGGCCCGCCGAAGGACGTCAGTCCAAGGCGCAGGAACACGCGGAAGACTTCGGAGGCGGACGACCGTGCGGTCATGTGTCTGCTATGTCGAGAAGACAAGGAAGTATGCCTTCGATCAGGAAAACTCCGATGGGACATGACGGGATGCATCGCTACCGTGGGGTTCCCTGCCGGAACGCAATGCCGGTGCGATCTTCGCGACGACCAGGAAAGGCGCATGAATCCACTTCTCGCATCACTCATCGTTCTCGCCGCTCTGGCCGGCCCTGCCACGGCCGCCGGCCCCACCGGCAATCGCATGGAGGCATTCGCCCCGGCTTCCCATGATGCCGATGTCGTCCCGGAACCCGGCGTAGGCGATCCTGAGCACTGCACGGCAGACCGGAAGTGGTGCGCCGCGATCGACATCGACGAGGCCGGCGGCGCGACGCTCAAGCTTTACGACGGCTCGCAGCCCGAGGGCGCACGACCGATCCTGCATCCCATCGGGAACGAGGAGGGCGCCAGCCATACGGTCTGGCCGTGGATCGTCCGCCTTGCAGCGGCCGACCTTCCTTCCAACCCGCCATACGGTCCTGGCGGAGCCGGCGAAGGCCTCATCCTCGGCATCGAGAAGCATGTCTCGACGGGTTACTCGGGCGGTGGCGCCAGCGCCACGACGCTGTCGCTGCTGCTGGCCACCCCTGATTTCGCCGGCGGATTGCGGTTCGAACCGGTACTGGACGTGCCGGTCGGTGGCAGCGCGCTGATACGCGCCTGCTTCAGCGAGGAGGACATCACGCAGCGCGCCGGCGCGTGCCATGACGAGTACACGTTCCAAGGCAGGCTCACGCTCGAAGCAGGCTTGGGCATGCCGCGGTTCCGCTATGCGACGCAGGCGACGAGTTTTCCGGGCAACGTTTCGCGGTACGAGGACTCGCTCGCCAATGTGCCGCTGACCGAGCGCGACCTGGTGCGGGCCGTGGACCGCGAATGCAGCTACCGTCGCCTGCTGCGGTTCAACCCTGCCACCTGCCGCTACGAGTTCGATCGTCCCGCACCAGATTGCAGCGCGTTCACCGAGCCCTGACGGTTCCGGACGGCGATGGATGTCGGCCGGGTTCTGGCTTAACGTGGCTGGACCTTCGGCAACGGAGCGCGGGCATGCAGGATCAGTGGTGGCAGGACACGCAGGACATTCCGCGCCTGGTGCGCGCGATCTACGAGTGCATCTCCGGCCCGGCCGGCGCGCCGCGCCAGTGGGAGCGCTTTCGTTTCCTTCAGCATCCGCAGGCGCGCAGCCTGCGCACGGTGGTCAACGAGGGCGGCAGCACGTTCGCCAAGGTGTTCGACGTGGACAGCTACATCGCCGACGTCGAGCCGTTCTTCGCGGCCAATGGCTTTTTCGAGATCGAGACCGAGCAGCGCGTGCAACGTTTCGGCCAGGTGGCGCACGTGTGGAGCCGCTACGAGGCGCGCGCCGATCCGGAGTCGCCGGTGATCCTCAAGCGCGGCGCCAACAGCATCCAGCTGTGCCACGAGCACGATCGCTGGTGGGTGTTCAGCACCGTGTGGGACAACGAGCGCGAAGGCGTCGTGTTCGACCTCTGGTAAGCAGGCGCGATCGGCACCGGCTTGCTTGAACTTCACACGGCGCGTGGCCTCACGCAGCGCTGCCGTCGTGCATGCAATGCTGAAGCGATGAAGATGGAACGCTGCGCGACTGGCATTGGCGGCGATCGTCCCCACTCAGGGAAGTCGATGCCCAGGAGTACGCGCGCATGATCCCGTTTTCCGTCCTCGACCTGGCCCCGATCACCGAGGGCAGCGACGCCGCGCAGGCGTTCGCCAACACCCTCGATCTGGCACGCCATGCCGAGCGCCTGGGCTTCCACCGCTACTGGCTGGCCGAGCACCACAACATGCCCGGCATCGCCAGCGCCGCGACCGCGGTGCTGATCGGCCACGTCGCCGGTGGCACGCACACCATCCGCGTCGGATCCGGCGGCGTCATGCTGCCCAATCACGCGCCGTTGCAGGTCGCCGAGCAGTTCGGGACGCTGGCGTCGCTGTACCCGGATCGCATCGACCTGGGCCTTGGGCGTGCGCCGGGCACCGACCACGCCACCGCGCATGCGCTGCGTCGCTATTTCGAGGCGGCGGACATGTTCGCGCAGGACGTGGTGGAACTGCTGCATTACTTCGAACCGGTGCAGCCCGGCCAGGCCGTGCGTGCGGTACCGGGCGCCGGAATGGACGTGCCGGTGTGGCTGCTGGGCTCGAGCCTGTTCTCGGCGCGACTGGCCGCGCAGCTGGGCCTGCCGTTCGCGTTCGCCTCGCACTTCGCACCGGACCAGATGGACCATGCGCTGACCATGTACCGGCGCGAGTTCAAACCGTCGAAAAGGCTGCAGGCGCCGTACGCGATGCTGGCGCTCAACGTGGTCGCGGCCGACAGCGACGCGCAGGCGCGGCGGTTGTTCACCACGCTGCAGCAGGCATTCGTGAACCTGCGCCGTGGCCGGCCGGGACTCATCCCCGCGCCGATCGACGACATCGAGACCTATTGGACGCCACTGGAGAAGAGCGGCGTGGAGCAAGCGCTGGCGTGTTCGGTCGTCGGTGACGTCGCAACTGTTCGCGAGGGCATCGCCGCCTTCATCGAGCGGCACAAGCCCGACGAGATCATGCTCACGGCCAACGTGTTCGAGCACGCGGCGCGCGTGCGCTCGTTCGAAATCGCGGCACAGGCATTGGCGTCGCTGGCCTAGGGAACATCTGGAAGCCAGCGTCATGCCAACGGAAGTCGGGGTTCAGCGGCTTCAAGTCGTTCCGCAAGGCACTGGATTCCCGCTTTCGCGGGAATGACGAGCATGAGCGTCAGTCAGGCCAGCGATGTCGCGCCCCTGGCGATTGGACACGGACTACGCAGATGACGCGGAAAGAGCGCGTTGGTCAGGTTCCGGACCTGTGGTCTCTTCCGGCGCGGACGGCGATTTGATCCTGCTCTTTCCGCGTTCTCCGCGTAATCTGCGTCGAAGTGCTTCCAGGAGCGACTCGTTGCGATAGCGTCGGGAGTTCCCTCAATGCGGACGCACCTCGAGCAGCTCCACTTCGAAGATCAGCGAGCCGTTCGGCGGGATCACGCCGCCGGCGCCCTTGCGGCCGTATCCGTATTGCGGCGGGATCATCAGGATGCGCTTGCCGCCCACGCGCATGCCGGCGACGCCTTCATCCCAACCGCGAATGACGCGGCCGGCACCGAGCAGGAAGGTAAAAGGCTCGTTGCGGTCGCGCGAGCTGTCGAACTTCGCGCCGCGGCCGCCGGGAATGCGGCTGTCGTAGTTCCAGCCGGTGTAATGCACCACCACGTCCTGTCCGCTGGCCGCCACCGCGCCGGTACCGACCCGTTGGTCGATGGTCTCGAACTTCGCGATGGTGCCGCCCGGCGGCGGACCGGGATCGGCGCAGGCGGACAGCAGCACGAGCGAGCAGGCGAGGGTGGCGTTGCGCAGCCAGGCGAATGAGGTCTTCATCCGCACAGGGTACGGCAACGCCGCGCGTTCATCATTCCTAGAACAACTGGATCCAGTTCCCGCAGGTGTCGTCGAACATCGCCACGGTGACCGGGCCCATCGCCGTGGGCGGACTCCTGAAGCTGACGCCCTTCGCCTGCAGCTTCTCGTACTCGCTCTGCAGGTCGCTGCTGCCGAACGCCATGATCGGAATGCCGCGTTGGTACAGCGCATCCTGGTACGCGGTGGCGAAATCCGAACCGGACGGCTCCAGCGCGACTTCCACACCCTGCGCACCTTCGGGCGAGGTGACGGTGAGCCATCGTACGTCGCCCATCGGGATGTCCGTGTCGGGCTCGAAGCCCAGCACGCGCGTGTAGAAGTCCAGGGCGTGGGCCTGATCCTTCACCAGTACGGTCGTCAGGCGGATCTTCATGCGTGTGTTCTCCTGGCTAATCGACAGTCAATCGACCAGCGCACCACTGGTCAGGTTGATCACGGTTCCGGTCATCGCCGCGGCCGAATCGCTGGCGACGAACGCGGCCACGTCGGCCACTTCCGCCAGTGTCGGCAGACGGCCAAGCAATGTGCCCGAATCCGCCATCCCCGAGAGCATCGTCGCGATGTCGGTTCCCGCAGCCGCGGCCGATGCGGCGAACACCTCGCGCGTATGCGAACGCGACACCGCGTCGGGAATCGCATGCGGCCGCAGGCAGACGACGCGGATGCCATTCCCGCCCAGCTCGCCCGCGAGCAGGCGCGAGAATGCCTCGACCGCCGCGCTGGCGACGCCGTTGCCGAGAAACCCCGTGCCGCTCATCTTGGCGCCCGGCGTGGACAGCGTGAGGATCACGCCGCTGCCGCGTTGGATCATGTGGCGGGCGGCGGCGTGCGCGGTGATGAAGTTGGTGCGGATGTAGGCATCCACCGGATGCGTGTACTCGTGCAGCGGCAGTTCCGCGAACGACGTGCCCTGCACGTGCACGATGCCCAGCGCGTTGAGGGAAACGTCGATGCGACCCTCCCGCGTGGCGATCGCATCGGCGTGCCGGTTCACCGCGGCCTCGTCCAGCGCATCCACGACGTCCACGTGCGCATGTCCGCCGTGGCGCGTTATGTCGTCCGCCACTTCCTCCAGCCGCGCGCGCGTCCGTCCCGCCAGGAACACGCGCGCGCCCTCGCGTGCGAACGCCCGGGCGCAGGCGCCGCCGATCGCGCCGCCTCCGCCATGGATCACCGCCACCTTTCCGTCCAGTCGCATGTGCCGATCCCTGGTTGGTGCGGCTCAGGCTGCGGGAATGCGCTTGTCGTACTCGGCTTCCAGCCGTGTATGTGTGGCCCAGAAGCCCGGCGGCGTGCGGCCGGCCAGGCGGTCGGCCAGGATGCCCAGGTGTGTGTGCCAGCCGCTGGCCACGCTGAGCATGCCATCGCGCGTGGCAAGGCGGCTGTGCGTGACCACGAGCAGCACTTCGTCGCCGCGCGAAGACAGTTCGAAGCGCACCTGCGAGTCGCTCGAATCCTCGCCCCAGCTGTAGGCCAGCACGCGAGGCGGATCGCATTCGAGGATGCGGCCGCCCATGTGGATTTCGCCGCCGAACTTCTCGTACTTGGGCGGAGGCGCCTGGTCGTTCTCGGTCAGTGCGTTGTTGTGGAAACGCAGGTCCACGCGGCCGCCGACGCGCAGATCCATGTCTCCGGCGGCGAGCCAGGTGGCGCGCTTGTCCGATTCGGTGAGGTACGCCCACACGCGTTCGATGGGGCCGGGCAGCACGCGCTCGATGCGCACAGTGTCGGGGGCGGTCACGGTGCCGAAGTCGTTCATCAGGGTTCTCCTTGCGGGGTCAGATGGCGCGCCAGCGAGGCGAGGATCGTGGTCCAGCCATGCTGCGTACGATCCGCGTACTGCGCGTATTCCGGCGCCATTTCGTGGGTGAGGGTGAGCAGGCAGCCCGCTCCGTCGGGCGTCAGTTCGACAGTGATGCGGTCGCCGTCGGCGTCGGGTTCCAGTGCCAGGGTGAAGACCAGCCGGCGAGGTCGATCGATTTCCAGATAGCGGCCGTAGTGCGCGGCATCGCCAGTCGGTCGCCGTTCGACGATGGTGTAGCCGCCGCCGACGCGCGGATCGACGTCTACCTTGAGCATCTGCCCGCCGGCCGTGGCGTAGAACCAGCGGCCCAGCGTGGCCGGATCCAGCCATGCATCGAACACGCGTTCCGGCGATGCGTCGAAGCGACGGCTGACCTTCACCACGACCGGATTCATTTCTTGCTCCTGGCGCGCTTGGAGGGTTTGGCTGGCGTTGTCGGCGCCCGTTCGCGGTCTTCCGTGCGGAGCAGGGCCTCCAGGACATCCAGGCGCTCGTTCCAGAAGCGCTCGTAATGGCGCATCCATTCCATGCCGCCGTGCAGCGGCCGTGCGTCCAGGCGGCAGACGTGGGTGCGTCCCTGCACCTCGCGCTGCACCAGGCCCGCACGTTCCAACGACTTGATGTGCTTGGACGCCGCGGCCAGCGAGATTTCGAACGGCTCGGCCAGCTCGCCGACCGTGCGCGGCCGGCCGGACAGGCTGCGCAGCATGGCGCGGCGGGTGGGGTCGGCCAGTGCGCGGAACACGGCGTCGAGTTCGTCGGAGGTAATGTCAACCATGAGGTTGAATATCCGGATGCGCGATGCGACTGTCAATCATCTGGTTGAGCATTCCGACGAGCGGTCGCTGGCCTGCCTGAACCCGGATCCGCGTTCCTCGGCATTGGGGGAGCCGCACCGTCCAGGGACCAGACAGATGCCGCACCAGAGCAAGACCGTGCCGCAACGCCATTACGGCAAGCACCGCGGCGTCGTGGTGGACAACATCGACCCGCTGCAACTAGGGCGCGTGCTGGTCCAGGTACCCAAGGTGTTCAACGGCGATGCCCGCTGGGCAATGCCGTGCGTGCCGGTGGCCGGGCACCAGTCGGGCATGTTCCTGCTGCCGCCGGTCGGTGCTCCGGTGTGGGTGGAGTTCGAACAGGGCGAGGCCGAGCTGCCGATATGGGTTGGCGGCTATTGGGTCGACGCCGCCGAACTGCCGTCGATGGCGCAGGCTGGGCAGGCGGTCGCACCCGGACTGGTGCTGCAGACGCCCGGACAGAACGCGCTGGCGGTCTCCGACCTGCCGGGTCCCAACGGCGGCGTGGTACTGCGCACGCAGACGGGCGCATCCATCGCAGTGAACGAGGCCGGCATCACCATCAGCAACGGCCGCGGCGCGAGCATCGTGCTGGCCGGGTCGATGGTCACCATCAACGACGGCGCGCTGACCGTCGTATGACCACCTCCGGCTCGATCCTGCATTTGGGCGCCAGCGTGACCTGCTCGCACGGCGGGCCGGCCGTACCGACGATTCCCTACACGCGCGTGACCGTCGCTGGACATCCGGTGGTGACGGTGGCCGCGCCCTACGCGATCGCGCACTGCAACCTGGCCGCGCCGGCCGAAGCGCTGCGCTGCACGGGCGGACAATGGCTGCAGGGCAGTACCCGCGTGTTCGCGGGAGGACGGGCGCTGGTGCTCGATACCAGCCCGTCGATGTGCGTGCCCAATGGCGCCGCGATGCTGGTGCTCGATTGCCAAACACGCGTCAACGCGGTCTAGCCCGACAACGCAACGCGCCACTCTCCAGGTAACGGCTCACAGGTGCGCCGCTAGCCTCTGCGCGGTTCAACCGCGGAGAGGAAGCGATGCGACAGGGATGTGGCGTGGTGGTGCTCGTGTTGGCACTGTGCGGCGATGCGTCGGCACAGACGGTCCACAAGTGTGTCGGACGCGATGGCACGGCCAGCTACCAGAGCCAGCCGTGCACCCAGGACGCGCGGGAAGTGCGGACCTACGAGGCAGCCCCGGAGCCGCCGCCGACGGCCGAACAACTGCGTGCCCTCGATCAACGCCGCGCACGCGAGCGCGCCGAGTCCGCGTTCCTGTCGCGCCGTGCGGGCACCGATCGCCAAGCAGTCGAACGCTCGCGCATCGTGCGCGAACGTCCGGCTCTGTCGACTGGCGCGTGCGAGGCGGCGAAGGCCGCACGCCAGCAGACGCTCGACGTGGTGGGCCTCAAGCGGAACTACGAACTGCTGAGCCGCCTGGACGCCAACGTGCGCGCCGCCTGCAAGTGACGGTCAGAACTGCAACTGCAGGCGCATCTGCAGCAGGCGCGGGTCGTCGTTGAGGCCACGGCGGCGGCTGTCGGCGATCACGTAGTTGGCCATCACGCGTGCATACGGGTTGACGTACCACGTCGCACCGAAGTTCCAGTCGGACTGGTAGCCGCCCTGCGACGCGGCGGAGTTCAGGTCCAGCGTGCTGTAGCGCACGAACACCTCCCACGCCATGCCGTCGCCGAGCGTCGGCGAGTTGACCGTGCCGGCCTTGTAGTTGCGACGGTGGCCGCTGGGCGACCAGCTGGCGAGCGCATAACCGCCACTGCCGCGCAGGTCGGCCAGGCCGTCACGGTCGGCACGCACCGCTACCGCTTCGCCCTGCAACGAGTACGGTCCGGAAATCCACACCGCTTCGAGTCCGCCGCGCACGATGCGCTCCACGCCTGCGAGGGTGCCGGTATCGACCAGGCTGGAGGTGGCCAGCGCGCTCTCGGGCTTGCTGGAGAAACGCGCGGTATCGCTGTCGGGCGAGTCCACGCCCATACCGGCGCCCAGGTGCAGCAGGTCCTCGCCCAGGTGGAGCGCACGCGAGGCGCGCACCGTCGCGCCGATGCCCTCGTTCTTGCCGTCCAGCCGCTTGCCGAACACCGCGGCGTGGATCGCATGGTCGTTGTTGGTGTGGCTGTAGCCCATGCCGATGCGGCGACCATAGGCGAACGCGCCGGACAGCGAGGCTTCCATCATCGGCGTCTGGCGGGCGCTGGTCGCGTCTTCCAGCAGGAACGGCTGCTTGAACTGGCCGAAGCGCAGGCTGTGACCCTTGGCCGGTGTCACCTGCAGCACCACGTCTGGCGTGGAGCGATCGGTGAATTCGTGTTCGACGTTGAACTGCCAGCGATCGCCGCCCTTGAGCACGAAGCCAAGGCGCGCCGAGCGCACCTTGTCCACGTCCTCGAACGGCTTGACGTCGGGGTGTGCATCGACGGCGTCGTAGTAGATGACGCCGGTCGGCTTGAAAGAAACATCGCCGGCATCGGCGTGGGCGGACGTGGAGACAGCCAGCGCCAGCAGCGCCAAGGCCGGGAGAGCGGAATACGAGGTCATGCGTGAGATCCGTTGATTGCTGCGTCGGCCGGTCATGGGGCCGGCCGACACCATGCGCGGTATGCGCACGGTGTGGATGAGGTGGGCGGCGAGTGCGCCGCCCGGAGGATCAGAATTCCTGCCAGTCGGTATCGACGGCCGCGGCGGCGATCGCCTTGCCGCGCGGCTTCACCGGAGCAGCCGCACGGGCCGGAGTGGGCCTGGCCGACTTGCTCACCGGCTTGGCGGGCAGTTCGATCACCGCGGCCTGGTGGCCGGCACGCGCCGCATGCGCCAGGCGGAACACCGCGACGGTCTGCACCAGCTGCTCAGACTGCTGCTCCAGGCTGCGTGCGGCGGCGGACGCTTCTTCCACCAGCGCGGCGTTCTGCTGCGTGCCTTCGTCCATCTGGGTGATGGCCTGGTTGACCTGTTCGATGCCGGCACTCTGCTCCTGCGACGCGGCGGAGATGTCGGCGATGATGTCGGTCACCTTGCGCACGCTGGTGACGATTTCCTCCATCGTCCTGCCGGCCTGGTCGACCAGCAGGCTGCCTTCCTCGACCTTGCTGACCGAGTCGCCGATCAGCTGCTTGATCTCCTTGGCGGCGTTGGCCGAACGCTGCGCCAGCGAGCGGACTTCCGAGGCGACCACGGCGAAACCGCGGCCCTGTTCGCCGGCACGTGCGGCTTCCACCGCGGCGTTCAGCGCCAGGATGTTGGTCTGGAACGCGATGCCGTCGATCACGCCGATGATGTCGGCGATCTTCTTGGACGAAGCGTTGATGGCGTTCATGGTCTCGACGACTTCGCCGACGACCGTGCCGCCCTGGCCCGCGACTTCCGCCGCGCTCTGCGCCAGCTGGTTGGCCTGACGCGCGTTGTCGGCGTTCTGGCGGACCGTGCTGGTCAGTTCTTCCATCGACGAGGCGGTTTCTTCCAGCGACGCCGCCTGCGATTCGGTGCGCTGCGACAGGTCGTTGTTGCCCGCGGCGATTTCCGCGGCAGCGCTGCTGATCGCGTCCGAACCCTGGCGGATCTGGCCGACGATCTCGGCCAGCTTGTCTACGGTGCGGTTGGCATCGCCGGCCAGGCGGCCGAACTGGCCCGGCAGCTCGATCTCGACGCGACGGTTGAGGTCGCCATCGGCCACGGACGAGAGCAGGGTGCCGATCTCGGTCAGGCCATCGTCGGCCGTCGACATCAGCTGGTTGAGGTTCTGCACCACGTCGCGATACACGAACTGGAAGCGCGAGGCATCGCCGCGGCGGCTGAAGTCGCCGGTGCAGGCGGCATCGACCAGCGTCTTGATCTCGGCGTTGATCGCGTTCATGCCCTGCTTGACCGAATCGACGGCAGCGGTGATGCGCGCCTTCTGGCCCGGCAGGCGGTCCATGTCCTGCGTCAGGTCGCCGCGGGCATAGGCCGCCACCACTTCGATGGCGCGTGCATTGAGCTGGATGTGCGATTCGACCAGCGCATTGATCTCGCCGGCCATCTGGCCGTACGCACCCGGCAGGTCGCGGTTGTCGATGCGGAAGTCGATCTCGCCTTCGTCGTGGCGGCGGGCGATCTCGCCCTGTGCGCCGGCGAAGCGCTGCAGCGCTTCCTGCATCTGGCTCATGGCGCGCAGCAGGCGGCCCGCTTCATCGTGGCTGTCCACGACGATGCGCTGGTCGATGCGGCCCACGGCGATGCCTTCGGCCACTTCGGTGGCGCGCACCAGCGGACGGGAGATCGCGCGGGCCAGCAGTACGCCAAGCGCCGTGCCCAGCAGCACCAGCACGATGATGCCGACGATCATGTGCAGTTGGGTGCGGTGATAATCGGCTTCGGACTGGGTGACCATGGCGTCGAGCGCCTTGGCGTTGTAGGCGGTGAGCGTCGCCAGAGCCTCGAAGAGCTCGCGGCGGGCCGGACGGGATTCGTCCGCCGAAATGCGCTGTGCCTCGGTGAAGTCGTCGGCGGCGATGGCGGCCATCATGCGCTGGTGCGCGCCGAAATAGCCTTCCAGGCCTGCCTTCACACCGTCGTAGAGCTTGCGCTCCTCCGGGCTCGAGATCAGCTTCTCGTATGCGCTCGTCGTGGCACCGAGCTCGGTTTCGACGGCCTCCATGCGCTTGCGGTAATCCGCCAGCTGTTCGAGGTTGCCCTTGAACTGGAGCTGCGAGATCTCGAAGGTGCGGTACTCGCCCAACTGCCCGCGCATGCCGAGCAGGTGGCGCACCGAAGGTACCCAGTTGCGGTTGATGTCGGTGATCTGGTCGTTTCGGGCGCTCAGCTGGATCATCGCGTAGCCGCCCAGCAGCATGGACAGCACGATGACCGCGGCGAATGCGACCGCGAGCTTGCGGGCGATGGATAGGTTCTTGAATCCGGACATGGGACGAGACTCTTTGGCGGCACGGGCGGAATGTTTCAGTCGTGTTAACGGCGACGCCAGAGTCAGCTAAAGCAGAATTTCCTGAACGAGAATTCAGAAAATCCGCTGGAAATGCAGGTGGTTCTCATTGCTTCACGACGGTATGGCGTTTGCAGTAGCGATCGCAGCGAACGTACCGATGCATTCCGACGGCGCTCCGACGCGACGGCTTCGACGATCGCCGGATGATCTCGCTCGTCATCGGCATCGCATCCACGCTGGCCCTGTCATGGGTGACGTTCATGCTGGTGCGCCGGGGACAACAGTGGATCGGTTGCGGCCATGGCCGACACTGGGTCGCGATGACCGCTGTGGTCGGTGTATGCCAGTGGCCGGCCCACTACTGGATCGGCAATCCGATCATTTCACCCATCGCCGTCGCCGTCCTTTATCTGTTGTCGCTGATCGGGTTGGCGCCGGACGAAACGGTGTTGACGACGGAAGTGTCGGCGCTCTCGTGCTGGTTCCAGCGCGGCCTCGTCGCGGCGACCGCCGGCACGCTGGGCGGCATGGCGATCTGGGCGGCGCTGATGTGTCGCGATCTGGCGCTGTGACGATGCACGTGAAGGCGACCTTGCCGCACGTGGCGGCAACCGGCATCACGTCGTTGCAAGCCGTGAGGCGCTTCAAGTTCTGAACGGGCGGGCCGATACGTGGGCAGGCGAGGGCATGGCCATCGTCGAACCCTTCCCCAGCGGTCGATCCATGAACGGCTCCTTCCAGCTCTCCCGGTTCTTCGCCGACCTTTCCGTTCGCCGCAAGCTCATCGTCCTGACCGCCCTCGTTGCCGTCGGTATCGTCGCACTGGCAGTCGTGGCGGCACGCATCCAGTACCTGGACCTGTACGAGACGCGCAAGGCCGCGCTCAAGGCGCAGGTCGAACTGACCATGGGCGTGCTCGACCAGTACCACGCGCTGGAGACATCCGGCCGCCTGGATACCGCCGACGCGCAGAAGGCCGCGCTGAAGGCAGTCGAATCGATGCGCGCCAGCGGACATGCCGAGCCGTTCTACATCCACGACGCGGCCCCGGTGATGCTGATGCACCCGACCGATCCCGCATCCGTGGGCAGGAACGTCGGCGACGTGCGCAGCCCGGACGGCGTGGCCGTCTACCGCGAGAGCGTCGCGGCGGCGCGTGACGGCGACGGCTTCACCACTTACGACTGGCGCAAGGCGGCCGGTGAGCGTGCAGTGACGCGCGTGACGTACAGCCGGGCCTACTCACCGTGGGGCTGGGTGGTCGCCTCCGGCGTGTACATGGATGAGGTGCAGATGCAGGCGCTGGCCTTCACCTGGGTGATGACCGCCACCGGCGGCGCGCTGGTGCTGGTGGTGGCGCTGCTCAGCTGGGTCATCGGCAACGGCATCGTGCTGCCGCTGGGTCGCGCCACGGCCGTCGCCGAAGCCATCGCCGAAGGCTCGCTGGGCAACCGCGTCGACGCGCATTCGCACGACGAGCCCGGCCGTCTGCTGGCGAGCATGGGCCGAATGCAGACGCGATTGCAGGCGGTGCTCGACGCACAGGCCGAGATGGCCACGCGCCACGAAGAGGGCCAGCTGCGTTTCCGCATGGACGCCGAAGCGTTCCCCGGCGCGTTCGGCCGCATGGTTGCCGAGACCAACGCGCTGGTCGCGCAGCACATCGAGGACCAGATGCGCCTGGTCGACACCATGCGCCACTACGCGGTGGGTGACCTGTCGGTGGACATGGCGCGCCTTCCGGGCGAAAAGGCGATGCTGACGCAGGCCATGGACACCACCAAGGCCAACCTGCAGGCTATCAACGGCGAGATCAAGCGCCTGGCCCGTGCCGCTGCCGCCGGCGACTTCACTCAGCGCGGCGATGCGACGCGCTTCCAGCACGACTTCCGCACGATGGTCGAAGGCCTCAACGACATGATGCAGGTGAGCGACGCCAACCTGGCGGCGCTCTCGCGGCTGCTGCAGGCGGTGGCCGACGGCGACCTCACCGCGCGCCTCACCGGCCAGTTCGACGGTGTGTTCGCGCGCATGCGCGACGATGCCAACGCCACCGTCGATCGCCTCACCCAGATCGTCTCCGGCATCCAGCAGGCCTCGCGCGCCATCGACGGCGCAGCCGGACGCATCGCCACCGGCAATGCCGACCTGTCCAGCCGCACCGAGCAGCAGGCCGCCAGCCTGGAGGAAACCGCGGCCTCGCTGGAGGAGCTCACCTCGACCGTGCGGCATAACGCCGACTCGGCCGGCCGTGCGACGGACCTGGCCTCGGGCGCGGCCACCGTGGCCACGAAAGGTGGGGAGGTGGTCGATCGCGTCGTCGAGAAGATGCGCGCCATCGAAACCTCCTCGCAGCGCATCGCCGAGATCACCGGCGTGATCGACGGCATCGCGTTCCAGACCAATATTCTTGCGCTCAACGCCGCGGTCGAGGCCGCCCGTGCCGGCGAGCAGGGCCGCGGCTTCGCGGTCGTGGCCGCCGAAGTGCGCGCCCTGTCGCAACGCTCGGCCACTGCCGCCAAAGAGATCAAGGGCATCGTCGACGCGTCCATGCAGGCCGTGGCCGAAGGATCGTCGCTGGTCAACCAGGCGGGCAGCACCATGGCGGACGTCGTCGCCTCGGTGAAGCGCGTGAGCGAACTGATCGCCGAGATCTCCGCGGCTTCGCGCGAGCAGTCGTCCGGCATCGAGCAGGTCAGCCAGGCGGTGACCCAGATGGACGAGACCACCCAGCAGAACACCGCGCTGGTGGAAGAGGCGACTGGCGCCGCGCAGGCGCTGGAACAGCAGGCGCGTGCCCTGGTGGATTCGGTGCTGATGTTCCGCATCGCACACCAGCACGGTGCCGCGAAGGCGGCCTGAACCGCACATGGCTTGACCGGCCAATGGCCGGTCGGAAACGCAAGGTTCTTCGAGTGCCTCGGCCGCCCCATGCTCCCTGGCGGCCGTACGAATCCCGCTCAGCCCACGGCACGCCGTGCTTCTGCGGCGTCGGTCACGGTGAAGTCGATGATCACCACGCCCTGTTCGCGCTGCTTGTACTCGACGATCACGCCATTCGCATAGCGCTGCTCGATCTGCCGCAGCAGCGGAATCGGGTCATGGTCGTTGAAAAAGCGCATCGTCTCGCCCGGGACCAGCGCGTCCAGCGCGCCGAAGATCGCCGCATGACGGAAACGCTTGCCGATGCCGCGCGCATCGAAGGGATACATGCTCATAGCCGCCTCTGCACAGTTGGGGTGCGCTATTGCGGCATTTCCCCCGGCCGGCGGACCTTGACCCAGGTCAAGCCGGCGCGTTCACGGCAGCGGTGTCACCAGGTGACGTGGAAGAGCGCCTTGGCCACCATCACGATGGCCACGACGTGGGCGAACACGCTCAGGTGCAGGCGGCGCGACGTCGGGCCGTTGAGGCGTCCCAGCCGGCGCATCCGCATCGCTAACAGGAAGTGCCCGAACACGCTGGTCGCCAGCACGATCTTGATCAGCAGCAGCGTGCCGAACGCACTGTCCAGCGGACGGGCCAGCAGCGCGCGGTAGTGCCAGGCCAGGGCGATGCCCGCGCCATACAGCAGCAACAGGACCCCGGGCATCAGCCGCCGCACGCGATGGCCGACGGCACGCTCGACCTCGAGCATCGCGCGGCGCGGCACCTTCGACTGGATCGGGTGCAATACCAGCACCTCGAAGAACACCGTGCCGATGAACACGAACGCGCACAGCAGGTGGATCGTCAGGACCAGGTAGTAGGGCATCGCGGGTATCCTCATCGCGCCGCGGAGCCCGTGCGCCGGGAGGGAAACGCGACGGGCGCCGCGCACGCGACGACGACAGCATCGTCGCCAGCACGAAGACCCCGCATGATCCAGGTCAAGCAGATGGCACCGGCCCTCGTCGCACCGGCAAGGTGAACGCGCACCGCGGCGGCTCTCCTCATCGCACCCGCACGCGGTGCCGCTGCCCTTGACCAAGGTCAAGGCGACGAAGGCTTACGTGGGTAGGCTGCGGCGCCATGGCCAATTCGACCATCCTGTTCGATCCGGAACTGCTGAGCCGCTACGACCGGCCCGGCCCGCGCTACACGTCCTATCCGACCGCCCCCCAGTTCCGCCCCGATTTCGGCGAGACGCAGCTGGGCGAGGCCGCCGCGCTCACCAACGGCGACCCGATCCCGCGGCCGCTGTCGATGTACGTGCACGTGCCGTTCTGCACCAGCCCCTGCTTCTACTGCGGGTGCAATCGCATCATCACGCGCGACAAGGCGCGCGGCGAGGCGTACCTGACGCGGCTGTATCGCGAGATCGGCATGCTGTCGAAGCTGTTCGACCGCGATCGCGACGTCGTCCAGCTCCACCTGGGCGGCGGTACGCCGAATTTCCTGGCGGCCGAGCAGATCGCGGAGGTGGTCGACGTGATCCGCCGCCACTTCGCCTTCGCCGACCGTTCGCGCCGCGAATGCTCGATCGAGCTCGACCCGCGCTTCGTCACGCCCGACGACATCCGGGTGCTCGCCCGCGCCGGCTTCAACCGCGCCAGCCTGGGTGTGCAGGACTTCAATCCGGCCGTGCAGAAAGCGGTGAACCGGATCCAGAGCGTGGAGGAAACCCTGGCCATCATCGAAGCCTGCCGCGAGCGCGGCTTCCGCTCGGTCAACCTGGACCTGATCTACGGCCTGCCGCTGCAGACGCTGGAGGGGTTCGACCGCACGCTTGACACGGTGCTGCAGGTCCGGCCCGACCGCCTGGCGGTCTACAGCTACGCGCATCTGCCCAACCTGTTCCGTCCGCAGCAGCAGATTCGCGCAGAGGACCTACCCTCGCCGGAAGTGAAGCTCAGCCTGTTGCAGCACGCGATCGAGCGCCTGGGCCATGCCGGGTACGTGTACATCGGCATGGACCACTTCGCGCTGCCCGAGGACGACCTGGCGTTGGCGAAGGCGAGTGGCGATCTGCATCGCAATTTCATGGGTTACACCACCTGTGCCGACAGTGACCTGATCGGCGTCGGCGTGAGCGCCATCAGCCATATCGGTGCGAGTTTCAGTCAGAACCCGCGCGACCTGCCCAGCTGGGAACGCGCCATCGACGAGGGACGCCTGCCGGTCTGGCGCGGCATGCACCTGGACAACGACGACGTGATCCGTGCGGACGTGATCCAGCAGTTGATGTGCCTTGGCGAGATCGACATTCCGCAGACCGAACGGCGCCATGTGTTGGACTTTGCCGAATATTTCGCCCACTCTTTGCAGCAATTGAGACTGCTGGAAGGGGACGGGCTGGTGGAACTGTCTTCGAGCGTGATCCAGGCCACGCCACGCGGCCGGCTCCTGCTACGGGTCCTGGCGGCGTGCTTCGACCGCTACCTGGCTCCGCAGGCGGAGCCGACGCAGTTCTCGCGGACCGTGTGACGCCGGCGACAGGTCACGCATGAGCTCCGGAATCGTTTTTCCGCGCACCGACTCCTCGATCCTCGCCGACGATGGCGATTCGCTGACGTTCTGTTCGACCTGCGCGTTCTCGCAGGCCTGCCTGTCCGAAGGCATGGACAAGAGCGCGCTGATGGACCTGCACGTGCTGGTGGAACACGTCGGGCCGCTGCATGCGGGCGAGCACGTGTTCCGCGAAGGCGATCCGTTCGGGGCGATCGCCGCGGTGCGCGCCGGCACCGTCAAGACCTACATGCTGGATGCGGACGGGCGCGAACAGGTGCTCGGCTTCCACCTGCCCGGCGAGGTCATCGGCCTCAACGCGATCCATGACGACCGGTATCCCTGCAATGCGGTGGCGCTGGACACGGTGATGCTGTGCCGGTTCTCGTTTCCGCGCATCGCGCTGCTGGCGTCGAAGCTGCCGAACCTGCAGCGCCATCTGTTCCGGCTGATGAGCAAGGACATCGGCGTGGCTTCGCTGTTCGCCGGCGACCACTCCGCCGACGAACGCATGGCGGCGTTTCTGATCGGATTCTCGCGCCGGCTGGCGCAACGCGGTTTTTCACCGCGACGGTTCCAGCTCACGATGTCGCGCACCGACATCGCCAACTACCTGCGCCAGGCCCCGGAAACGGTGAGCCGCGTACTGCGCCGTTTCGAGCGCGACGGACTGGTGTCCATCAAGCAACGCGATGTCGAGATCCTCGACATGCAGCGCCTTGAAGCCCTCGCGCTGACCGTACTGCGCCACTGAACGTGCCGCGTGCCCAGCACGCGCATTACATCTTGATGCCGACGCCCATCTCGCGCCCCGTGCCTGCACGGGAAGGCGAGGGCGCGCATGTAGATCGACTTGACCTGTGTCATGGAGCACGCACATGCGCCGGGCGGACCATGCCGGCGTTTTCCACGGAGTGCTGACATGAATTCGACCCGCAAGTTATGGGTAGGGCTGGCGACCCTGCTCATCGCTTCGTTCGCCGTCCTGCTATGGGTCGGCAGCGAAATCCATCGCCAATCTCCACCCATGCCCGAGCAGGTGGTGGATTCGAACGGCGAGGTGATCTTCACGCGCAAGGACATCGAGACCGGCCGCCAGGTATGGCAGTCCATCGGCGGCCAGCAACTGGGCTCGATCTGGGGCCACGGCGGCTACGTCGCACCGGACTGGAGTGCCGACTGGCTGCACCGCGAAGCCGAAGCCATCATGGACTTGTGGGCCCGCAAGGAGGCGGGGGGCGAGGGCTACAGGCAGCTCGATGCCGCCACGCAGGCCGCCTACCGCTCGCGCATCCAGCAGCTGATGCGGCCGAACACGTATGACGAGCAGACCGCGACGATCCGCCTCGACGCGGACCGGGTGGCCGCCATGGCCATCGTCGCCGAGCACTACAAGAACCTGTTCGGCAACGATCCGGCAACGGCGGACCTGCGCGAGGCCTACGCCATGCGCAACGACACCGTGCCGGACGCGGAACACCGTCGCCAGCTGACGGCGTTCTACTGGTGGACGGCATGGGCCGCGGTCACGCAGCGGCCGGGCTCGGACATCACCTACACCGCGAACTGGCCGGCCGACGATCTGGTCGGCAACAAGCCGACCACCGCGGCGTTCACGTGGACCGTGTTCAGCGTGCTGTTCCTGATCGCAGGCATCGGCCTGCTGGGCTGGCACTACGCCGTCAACCACGGCGACGAGATGGCGCCGACGCTGCCCAAGGCCGACCCGCTGGCGTCGATCAAGGTCACCCCGTCGATGAAGGCCACCGCCAAGTACTTCTGGGTGGTCATCGCGCTGTTCCTGACGCAGATCCTGCTGGGCGCCATCACCGCGCACTACCAGGTGGAAGGGCAGGAGGCCTACGGCTTCGCGCTGTCCGAAGTGCTGCCTTACTCGCTGACGCGCACCTGGCATACGCAACTGGCGGTGCTGTGGATCGCGACCGCCTGGCTGGGCATGGGCCTGTACATCGGACCGGCGATTTCCGGGCATGAGCCGAAGTTCCAGCGTCTGGGCGTGAACCTGCTCTGGGTCTGCCTGCTGATCATCGTGGTGGGCGCCTTCGCGGGCCAGTGGTTCGCGGTGATGCAGAAGCTCGGCCTGAAGCACAACTTCTGGTTCGGTCATCAAGGCTGGGAATACGTCGACCTGGGCCGCTTCTGGCAGTGGTTCCTGTTCATCGGCCTGGGCCTGTGGCTGACGCTGGTCGGTCGCTCGCTGTGGCCTGCGATCCGCAACGGCGGCGAGTCCCGCTCGATCGTGGTGCTGCTGTTCCTGTCCACCGTCGCGATCGGCGTGTTCTACGCGGCCGGCCTGATGTGGGGCGAGCACACCTCGCTGTCGATGGTCGAGTACTGGCGCTGGTGGGTGGTCCACCTGTGGGTGGAAGGCTTCTTCGAAGTCTTCGCCGTGGCGGTGATGTCGTTCCTCTTCACTCGCCTGGGCCTGCTGCAGACCCGCACGGCCACCATCGCGGTGCTGTTCGCCACCATCGTGTTCATGGCCGGCGGCGTGCTGGGCACGCTGCACCACCTGTACTTCACCGGCACGCCCACCGCGGTCATCGCACTGGGCGCGAGCTTCTCGGCGCTGGAAGTGGTGCCGCTGGCCTATGTCGGGTTCGAGGCCTACCACAGCTACAAGATGGGCAAGGCCACGCCATGGATGCAGCGTTACCGCTGGCCGATCATGTTCTTCATCGCGGTGGCGTTCTGGAACCTCGTCGGCGCCGGCCTGTTCGGCTTCCTGATCAACCCGCCGCTGTCGCTGTACTACATGCAGGGCCTGAACCTGACCGCGACCCACGGCCACACCGCGCTGTTCGGCGTGTACGGGATGCTCGGCATCGGCCTGATGCTGTTCTGCCTGCGCGGCCTCAAGCCGGACGTGGAATGGAACGAGAAGCTGCTGCGCACCAGCTTCTGGGCCTTCAACATCGGCCTGGCCGGCATGGCCGCGTTCACCCTGCTGCCCCTGGGCATCCTGCAGCTGATCGCCACGCTGGAGCACGGCTACTGGTACGCGCGTTCGGCCGAGTTCATGCAGCAGCCGATCGTCGACATGCTGGTGTGGATGCGTGTGCCGGCCGACACGATCTTCAGCGTCGGTGCGCTTTCGCTGGCCTGGTTCGTGTTCCGCCTGTGGGTGGCTCCGCGCCGCGCGGGCGTGAAGGACGCATTGCCGGCCAAGGCCTGACGGCTGCGCTGTAAAGCGATATGCAAACGGATCGCCCGGTCTCCATGGCCGGGCGATTTCCGTTTGGGCGGCCTGGACATGCCTGACCTATGTCAAGGCATCCGCAACCGCGGGTCGCGACACTGCGCGCATGCTGCAAACCACCTTCGAATCCGGCATTTCCCCGCGCAATCTCGTGCAGGCACCGCATCGGCTCATGTTCTTCATCGGTGCGGGCAACGTCCTGCTGGCGATGCTGTGGTGGGCGCTGTGTTTGTTCTCCACGCGCTGGCCGGGCCTGGTTGCGATGTCGCCGCCGCCGGTGCCCGCAGGCTGGCTGCATGCCTTCGTGATGCAGTACCTGGTGCTGCCCAGCTTCATCTTCGGCTTCCTGCTGACGGTGTTCCCGCGCTGGATGGGGCTGCCTTCGCTGACTCGCTGGCACTACCTGCCGGTCGGCGCGGGCCTGATGGGCGGCCAGCTGGCGATCCTGATCGGCGCGTGCGGCTGGGAGGCGGGGTTCTTCGTCGGTCTCCTGATGGCCGTGGCCGGCTGGACCGCGGGTGTCGTGATCCTGGGCCGGCAACAGCTGGACGAGCAGGGCGCGACCTGGCACGCGCGCTCGTGCTTCGCGGCCCTGGTGCTGGGCTGGATCGGGCTGGTCTCGTTCCTGGTGTTCGTGCTGGGCGGCTCGCCGTTCTGGGTGATGGCCAGCATCAAGCTGGGCACCGTCGGCCTGTTGCTGCCGATCTACGTGACCGTTGCGCACCGCATGTTCCCGTTCTTCGCCGCCAACGTCGTGCCGGGGTACCGCTCCTGGCGCCCGATGGGCTGGCTGGGCCTGGTCTGGGTCCTGCTGGTGGCGCACCTGGTACTGGAGCTGTTCCACGCCTACGCATGGCTTTGGCTGGTCGACCTGCCATTGCTGGTGGCCACGATGGTGGCGCTGTGGCACTGGTGGCCACGCGGACGCATGCCGGGGCTGCTCGCGGTGCTCTTCATCGGCATGGCGTGGCTGCCGGTGACGTTCGCGCTGTACTGCACGCAAAGCGTGATCTATGCGCTGACCGGTGCCTTCGAACTGGGCCGCGCGCCGGCGCACGCGTTGTTCATCGGCTTCTTCGGCAGCCTGCTGGTGGCGATGGTCACGCGCGTGACGCAAGGGCATTCGGGGCGGGCGCTGGTGATGCCGCCGGTGGCCTGGTTCGCCTTCGTCGCCGTGCAGTTCGTCGCGGCGATGCGCGTTGCCGCCGAACTGCTGCCCGATGCATATGCATGGCATGCCACCGCCGCCATCGGCTGGCTGGTGGCCTTCGTGCCGTGGGTGATGCGCCTGGGCCGCATCTACCTGACGCCGCGTGTCGACGGCAAACCTGGATGAGTCTTCGCGATGATCGAGTTCTACCCGCAGATCAAGCTGGTGCACGTGATGGCGATCCTGTGCAGCGGCGCGTTGTTCCTGCTCCGTGGCGGTTCCGCGCTGGCCGGCCTGCGCTGGCAGATGGCCGCGCCGGTGCGCTACCTCAGCTACACCATCGACACGGTGCTGCTGACGGCCGCGATGATGCTGCTGACGATCCTGCCGGGCGCGTTGTTCGCCAACGGCTGGCTGCTGGTCAAGGTGGTGCTGGTGGTGACGTACGTGGTACTGGGCGTGCTGGCGATGCGTTCGGTCAACAAGCGCGTGCGCATCGCGACGTTCGTGCTGGCATTGCTCACGTATGGGCAGATCTACTGGATTGCGCGTGCGCACCATCCGCTGGGCGCGTTCCATCTCTGGCTTGGTTAGGTATCCGCGATGAACGATGCATTCGAGTATCCCGATTCGGCATCGGCTGCCTTTGGCCTCGTAGTGGAATCACTGGATGCGGCAGGGCTTTCGTCCGATACGCACGCTGGTGCCGATGTTCCCGCCGACGACACGGAACCGGTCGACGAATGAGCCGGTCGCCCGTCGCCGTTCTGGACCTGCGCCATCTGTCGCCGCCGGAACCGATGGAGCGGATCCTCGCGGCGCTGGAGTCGCTGCCGGCCGGCGAGGGCCTTGTCGCCATCACGCCGCTGTATCCGGCGCCGCTGCTCACAATCCTGTCCGCCGACGGATTCGCATACCGGGCGAATGCCGTCGAGGCCGGACACCGGCTGCTGATCGTGCGACTTGAATCGGCCGAGTTGCTCGCGGATGACTGGGACGGTGACGACGTGTGAGCGGGCTGGCGATTTCCGAAGCGCCACCTTCGAGCATCCCGATCCGATTCCTCGTCAGCGCGTTGCTGTGGGGAGTGTTCGCAGGCGCGTGGATGATGCTGCAGGGTGGAGAGGTGTGGATTTCGCGCTGGACGCCGGTCACGGTGGCTCTGGTGCACATCGTCGTGCTGGGCGTACTGGGCAACGCGATGCTGGGCGCGCTGACTCAGTTCCTGCCGGTGGCGGCGGGGAGCCCGTTCCCTTCGCGCGTTGCCGCACTCGCGCACGTGCTGCTCAACGCCGGCGTGATCGTGTTCGTTCCGGCGATGACGTGGCTGTCGCGGCCTGCGATGTGCGTCGCCGGGGCCCTGCTGGTCGCGTCGCTGGTGATCTTCGCCTTGTCCGTGCTCGTTGCGGTAGTTCGCGGCAGAGGGCCACGCTGGTTGCGAGGCGGGATCGGCGTGTCGCTCGGTGCGCTGGTGATGACGGCTTCGCTGGGGGCGGTGGCGCTGCTGACGCTGGCCGGGCTGGTCTCGGCGCGGCTCGACTGGCTGGTGGACGTGCATGCCGCAGGTGGCCTGGTGGGCTGGGTGCTGATGCTCATCGTCGTGGTGGGCGCCGTGACGATGCCGATGCTGCAGGGCTCGCGCGCACCGGCACCGGGCGCGGTGCAGACGTGGGTTGCGCTGGTGCTGATGGGGCTGCTCGTCGGCGCCTGGCGGCGCTCGGAAGAATCGAACGATGTGCTTGTCTGGACGTCCGCGCTCGCGTCGTGGCTGTTCGCCGGCGCGTCAACCTGGCTGCAATGGCGCGCGCGGCATCGCCGCAACCCGGTGCTGGTCGCGTTCTGGACGGTCGGCACGATCGCGCTCGCCCTTGCCGCGACCGTGCTGGTGGCGCCGGCGCTGCCGAGATTCGATCGCGCCATGCTGGTGGGCACCTTGTCGATTGGGATCGGCCTGCTGCTGATCGTCGTGGGGATGATGCTGGAGATATTCAGCTTCCTCGCATGGATCTGGCTGCGCCGCATGGTGCCACGTGGACGGCAGATTCCCGGAGTCGGTCGGCTGCTGCCCGACGGCGACAAACGCTTCGTGCTGGCCGCCCACCTGATCGCCGCGGTCGCGCTGCTGGCGGCGCTCCTCGCGCAGCGTGGGCATGCGGAGGCGGGCGGTCTGTGGTCGTTGGCCTGGCTCGGCACACTTGTCGTATTGCTGCGCTGCTGGGGCCGCGCCAACGCGGAGCTCCCGCGAACGGAAACGTGAGGCCAAGCGCGGTGGGCTTGACCTGCGTCAATGGCGGGAAAAAAGCGCGCACCTAGCATCTGGCCCCTTTCCACGACAAGGGGAGCGCCACGTGTCCCGGAACACTTCGACGCCGCACCTAGCGCGCATGGCACTGGCCGGGGCGAGGCTCGGCATCGACCGCGTGGACGACGCGATGATCGCGTTGCTGGCCGCCCGGCGCGGCCTGGTCGCGGCGCTCGGTCCTCTGAAGCGCGTGGTCCACCTGCCGCTGCGCGACCAGCAGCGGGAGGAGCAGGTGCACGAGCGTGCGCGGCGGCTGGCCGGCCGCCTGCGCGTGCCAGTGGCGTCCGCGGACAACCTGATCGGTGCGCTCATCAGCGACGCCTGCGTGCAGCAGGCCGCCGCGCCATCGGCATCCGGCCCTGCACGAGCGCGGTTGGGCCACGAGCGTGGCGACCGCGGACGCCCTTCATTGCTGAAGCTGCTGCCGCCGCCCCGGTACTGGCGCAAGCCGCTGGCGCTGCTGCCGTCCGCGGTGTTCGACATGGCCGCCGAACGCATCCTGTCGAAGGCGCTCGGCGACTCGCTGCGCCCCGACTGGCTGGCGCCGATCGAGCAGCGCCGGCTCGGCATCGAGATCACCGATCTCGGGCTGACCTGCGTGCTCGAACTGCGGGATGGGCGGCTGTGCCGCGTGCACGGGCCCGCCGAAGCCGTCGTGCGTGGCACCGCCACCGACCTGCTGCTGCTGACCAGCCGCCTGGAGGACGCGGACACACTGTTCTTCCAGCGCCGATTGATGCTCACCGGCGACGTCGAGCTGGGCCTCACGGTTCGCAACCTGCTCGATCGCCTGCCATGGGAAACCCTGCGGCTGGGCGTGCGGATCGTCCTGCATCGCGGCGCCCGCGCCCTGCGTGCCGCACGCACCGCCCACCACGCCACGGCCTGAGAGCGCCACGATGACCGAATCCTTCCATCCCCCTTCGTGGAGCCCCGACCTCGAGAGTCGCTACGCCGAACTCGGCGAACGGCTGGCACCGCTGGTGCCCTGCCTGGAGTGGCCGCTGCACCTGCCGTGGATCGACGCGATCCAGCAGCTCAAGCGCGAACGCGGCGCCGTGATCATGGCGCACAGCTACCAGTCGCCGGAGATCTTCCACGGCGTCGCCGACGTGACCGGCGACTCGCTGGCACTGGCGCAGGCCGCCGCGACGTGCGACGCGGAGCTGATCGTCCTGTGCGGCGTGCACTTCATGGCGGAGACGGCGAAGATCCTGGCGCCGGATCGCACGGTGCTGATTCCCGACCCCGAAGCCGGCTGCTCGCTGGCTTCCTCCATCACCGCCGACGACGTGCGGGCGCTGCGCCGACAGCATCCTGGCGCGCCGGTGGTGAGCTACGTCAACACCACCGCCGAGGTGAAGGCCGAGTCGGATGCGTGCTGCACCTCGGCCAACGCGGTGCAGGTGGTGGAGGCGATGGAGGCGGAGAAGGTGATCTTCCTGCCGGACCGGTTTCTGGGCGCCCATGTCGCGGCGCAGACGGATGTGGAGCTGGTGCTGTGGGACGGACGCTGCGAGGTGCACGAGCAGTTCACCGTGCAGCAGGCGCGGCACGCGCGCGAACGATTCGACGCCCTGCTGGTGGCGCATCCGGAATGCCCGCCGGACGTGCAGGCCGAAGCGGACTTCGTCGGTTCGACCTCGGCGATGGGCCGCTGGCTGCAGCAGCGTCGTCCCGACCGCGTGGCGCTGATCACCGAATGCTCGATGGCCGACAACCTGCGTTCGCAGTTCCCGGACATCGAGTTCATCAAGCCCTGCAACCTGTGTCCGCACATGAAGCGGATCACGTTGCCGAACATCCATGCGTGCCTGCGCGATCTCGGCCACGAGGTGCACGTGCCGCCGGATGTGGCGTGGCGCGCACGTTCGGCGCTTGAACGCATGCTGCAGGTCGGCCGCCAGGAGCGGGTGTGATGCGTGGCGACGCGCCGATCGTCGTGATCGGCGCCGGCATCGCAGGACTGAGCGTGGCGCTGGCGGCGGCGCCGCGTCGCGTCGTACTGATGGATCCAGGCGGCCTCAACAGTTCCCGCCTGGCCCAGGGCGGCATCGCGGCGGCCGTCGGGCCGGACGACAGCGTGCTGGCGCACGTGGACGACACGCTGGCGGCGGGCGCCTTCCACAACGACGCAGCGATGGTATGGGAGGTGCTGGCCGCGGCGCCGGAGGCGATTGGTTGGCTTCAGGCGATGGGAGTGGCGTTCGATCGCGATGCGCACGGCCTGCTGCTCGGCCGCGAGGGCGGACATCGCGCGTCGCGCATCGTGCACGCCGGCGGCGATTGCAGCGGCGAGCGTATGTGGATGGCCCTGCAGGAACGCGTGCGCATGCTCGGGACGGTCGACTGGCGCACGTGCGAAGCCGAGGCGTTGCTCCTGCGCGGACAGGCGGTCGCCGGGGTCGCGACGCGCGATTTCCATGGCCGCGAAAACACGGTGGAAGCGGCGGCGGTGGTCATCGCGACCGGTGGGCTTGGCGCGCTGTTCGCGCGCACCACCAATGCCGACGGCGCCACCGGTTCGGGACTCGCGCTGGCCATGGCGGCGGGTGCGCGGACGCGCGATCTGGAGTTCGTGCAGTTCCACCCCACGGCGCTGAACGGCGGCCAGTCGCGGTTGCCGCTGATCACCGAGGCATTGCGCGGCGCGGGCGCGCGCCTGCTTGATGCATCGGGCGAGCCACTGATGCGTGGCCTCCATCCGCTCGGCGACCTGGCGCCGCGTGATGTGGTGGCTCGCCGGGTATGGCGTGCATGGCAGGGCGGTGGCGCGTTCCTCGATGCCACTGCACTTCCCGCTCGCTGGCAGGCGCGATTTCCGACGGTGGCGACGATCTGCCGCGCAGGTGGGATCGACCCTTCGCGCGAACCGATCCCGGTCACCGCCGCCGCACATTTCCACATGGGTGGCGTGGCCGTCGATGCGATCGGCAGGACGTCAGTGCCCGGTCTGTACGCGGTCGGCGAGGCGGCCTGCAATGGCCTGCATGGTGCGAACCGGCTGGCCAGCAACTCGCTGCTGGAAGGCGTGGTCTGCGGACGGCGGCTGGGCGCCCAACTGCGCCATCACGCGGCGCGTGCGGCGGCAGGCAGGTTCCGCCAGATCGCGCGTGGCGCCGGGCTCGATTCGCAGTCTCTGGCGGAATTGCGGCAGCAGATGTGGGCTGCGGCAGGACCTGTGCGCATCCGCCACGGAATGGAGTCGACGGCCGCTCTGTTGGCGGAGATGGCGGGTGCGGGTTGGCAGGCGCGCGTCGCACATGCGGTGGTCGCCGCGGCGCTGCGTCGTGAAGACAGCCTCGGCGCACATTGGCGCGCCGAGAGTTGATTGATCAAGCCTGACCTCAGGCGCCGCAAGCCTGTCCGCTCATGCCGGGTTCGCCGTGCCAGTAGCCATTGCGCTGGCCCAGCGACGGTATCGGAGTGGAGGATGCCAAGGCCTGGCTGAAGTGCTTGATCACCTGCTGCATCCCTTCGGCCTGGGGATACAGGCGCAGCAGGTCGACAGCGAGTTCGCGTGCCGTCTCCAGTTCACCGGAAAGATCGGTGACCTCGTCGCCCTGTACCTGGATGCCGTTGATGCGGAGGAACGGTCGTCCTTCGCGCGTGGTCAGCGGCAGTCCATCCGGGTAGTCGATGCAGCGGAATTCGCACTGGTCCTTGCTGATGTCCAGGGCCCGTGCCGTGAAGCAGCGGGCCGAGTACGACAGCGGCAGCCGGCCCCACGCGATGACCTCGAGCTCGGGTCGGCCCTGGCCGAGACCCTCGAGCGCGGTCAGCAATTCGCCGATCAGTGCATGGCCCTGCTCGACGCCGGGCACCCAGCGGCGCAGGCCGTCCTCGATCAGCATCGCCAGTGCCTCGTGGTTGTAGACGTTGAGGCTGGGGCCCGCGACGAACGGCACCTGCCGCTCGCGGCACAACTGCACCGCCGACAGATCGTTGGCCTCGATCCAGAAGCCGCCGTGCTCGACCAGCCGGCGCAGCGTGCCGAGTTCGGATTCGGCCTCGATCAACGCCAGCGAGGAGAGCACGACGCGCTTGCCCTGGGCGGCGATTTCTTCCGCGAGCGCGACCCAGTCGCGGGTGCGTAATTCGCGGCGTTTGCTGCATACGGTCTCGCCCAGGTAGACCGTATGGAGCGGCCAGTGTGCTGCCTCGCGATAGAACGCCAGCGTCTGCTCGCGCGGCCAGAAATACTGCAGGGGTCCCAGACTCAGTTGCATGTCAGTGCCAGGCGCGGTGATAGGGGCCGAGCGTGGTCTGGTGACCTTCGGCGTGGGCGGAAAGTGCGGACTGCCATGTCGCCTGCGCCGTCCAGGCATCGGGCGCCTGACGGTAGCGATCCAGCGCGGCGCGCCAGGTGCGCGTGACCGCATCGACGTAGGCGGCGCCGCGCTGCCGGCCCTCGATCTTCAGCGCCGCGACACCCGCCTGCGCCAAGCGCGGCAGCAATTCGAGCGTGTTGAGGCTGGTCGGCTCCTCCAGCGCGTGGAAGATCTCGCCACCGACGCCGTAGCGGCCCTTGCACACGGTGGGATAGGCCGCCGGCTCCTGCGGTTCGAACCGGTCGATCAGCACCTGGTTCAGCCGCACGCTGCGCTGGCCGTCGGCGTGCTCGTCCCAGCGCACGAAACGGGCCGGCGAACAGACGCCGTGCCGGTTGGGCGAAGCGCCGGTGACGTAGCTGGAAAGCTGGCAGCGACCTTCCACCATGATGCACAGGCTGCCGAAGGCGAATACTTCAAGCGGCACCGGAGACGCCTGGCAGAGGCGTTCCACCTGCTGCACCGACAGCACGCGTGGCAGGATCGCGCGGGCGATGCCGAAGCGTTCGTAGGCATAGCGAAGTGCCGGCTCCGTCGTGGCCGAGCCCTGCACGGACAGATGCCGGGGCAGGGCGGGGTGTCGCCTGCGCGCGTAGTCGAGTACGGCCATCTCCGCCGCGATGATGGCGTTCACGCCAAGCTCGGCGGCGTGGTCCACCGCGAGTTGCCAGTGCGACAGCCGCGCACTGTCGGGGTAGGTGTTCAGCGCCAAGTAGACCTGCCGGCCTCGCGCATGCGCATAGGCGATTCCCTGGCGGATCTCGTCGTCATCGAAATTCAGGCCGGGGAACGCGCGCGCATTCGTCTGGTCTCGGAAGCCGAGGTAGACGGCATCCGCTCCAGCATTGATGGCGGTGCGCAACGCCGGCAGATTGCCGGCAGGACAGACCAGTTGCATGGGAACTCCGGGACGTACGGGCGGGAGGGAGCGGGATCAGGGCGACGCCGCGTCCACACCCCCGTAGTCGCGCGATCGGCTGATCTGCTCCCAGATCGCGTCGACACGGCGTTCCACGCGCGGATCGAGCGTGATCGGGCGTCCCCATTCGCGGTCGCTTTCCCCGGCCCACTTGCGCGTGGCATCCAGTCCGAGCTTGGAACCCAGGCCCGACGTGGGGCTGGCGAAGTCGAGATAGTCGATCGGCGTGTTCTCGATCAGCACGCTGTCGCGGGCCGGATCGACGCGTGTCGAAATCGCCCAGATGACCTCCGCCCAGTCGCGCACGTTGATGTCCTCGTCGGTGACGATGACGAACTTGGTGTACGTGAACTGCCGCAGGTAAGACCACACGCCCAGCATCACGCGACGCGCGTGGCCGGCGTACTGCTTCTGGATGCTGACCACGGCCACGCGGTACGAGCAGGCTTCCGGCGGCAGGTAGAAGTCGACGATTTCCGGGAACACGCGCCGCAGGATCGGCACGAAGATCTCGTTGAGCGACATCGACAGCACCGACGGCTCGTCGAACGGCGCGCGACCCATGTAGCTGCCGTGGTAGATCGCATCGCGTCGCAGGCGCATGCGCTCCACGGTGAACACCGGGAAATGCGCCTGCGTGTTGTAGTAGCCCGTGTGGTCGCCGAACGGCCCTTCCAGCGCGGTGTCGTCGGGCTGGATGAACCCTTCCAGCACGATCTCGGCCCCGGCAGGCGCATCCAGGCCCGTCAGCTCGCTGTGCCACAGGCGCGAACGCGAACCGCGCAGCAGCCCGGCGAACTCGTACTCGGACAACGTGTCGGGCACCGGCGCCACCGCGGCGACCATCGTCGCCGGGTCCGCGCCGATCGCCACCACGACCGGGAATGGGCGGTCCGGGAACGACGCCTGCCAGCTCGCGTAGTCCTGCGCGCCGCCGCGGTGTGCGAGCCAGCGCATGATCACCCGGTTGCGCCCGATGGGCTGCTGCCGATAGATCGCCACGTTCTGTCGCCGCTGCCGCGTCCCACGCGTCACCACCAGGCCGAACGTGATCAGGCGGTCGACGTCCTCGGGCCAGCAACGCTGGATCGGCAGGCGCGCCAGGTCGACGTCGCCTCCTTCCAGCACTTCGTCGTTGAACGCCGCGTCGCTCGTCTGTCTGGGGGCGACGTGCGCCAGCTGCGCGAGTTCGGGCCAGGTGGCCAGAGCGTCGCGCAGGTTGCCCGGCCAGCGTGGTTCCCTGATGGCGGCAAGCAGTTCGCCCAGCTCACGCAGCGAGCCCACGGGGCGTTCGCCCATCGCCAGCTCGATCCGCGAGCGATGGCCGAACAGGTTGCCGAGCAACGCGTGCGAAGAACCGACCGGGTTGTGCATCAGCAGCGCGGGGCCTTCGGCCCGCAACGCGCGCACGCTCAGCGCGGTGCTCTCCAGTTCCGGATCGATCGGCGCATCGATCTCGAGCAACTGCCCACGCGCGGACAGGCGCGACAGGAACTCACGCAGGTCGTGGAAGCTCATCGGGAATGGGCCGGGCGAAGGACGGAACGCATCGCGGCGTGGTCAGCCGCAACCGCAGCCGCCGCAGCATCCGCCGATCTGTTCGTCATCGTCACGCGAGGCGCGGACGGGCGCGGCACCGACGCCCAGGCTTTCAAGGATCGTCAGTACTTCGCCTTCGTCCAGAACCGTGGACACGCTCAGCTGGCCGCCGTGTTCGATGCGGACCACCACCTCGGGATCGGCCTGGCGCAGGGCGTTGGTGAGCGTGCGTTCGCGTTCGTCGAGCAACTGCTGGTTCGGCACCGCAATCATCGTGGGTCATCCGGGATGAGAGGGCGCTCAGGCTAAGTGCGGCCTTGCGCGATGCCCTTGACGAAGGTCAAGGGCATCGCACTCGTGCGCCAGTGCTCAGTACTTGTAGTTGAGCTTGAGCCAGGCGCTGCGGCCGGGTTCGTTGATGCGCACGGGATCGGCGGGATACCCGAACGCGCTGTTGCCGGCCAGGTTCAGATGCTCCGAGTAAGCGCGGTCGAAGATGTTGTCGATGCCCATCGCCAGCTGCAGCCGATCGGTGAGGCGGTAGCCGCCGTTGAGCGAGAACACCGCGAAGCCGGCACTGTCGCCAAGATCCTGGCCGACCACGTTGCCGTACCCCGGGCTTACGCGGTCCTGCGCGGACACTGCGCGCAGCAGAGCGCCCACCGACCAGCGCTTGTTGTCGTAGGCAGCGTTCAGGCGTGCCTCGAGCGGGGGCGTCTGCGGCAACGCGCCGACGCCGTCGATCTCGCCCCACGCGTACGCGAGGCTGGCACCAAGCTTCCACTCGGTGACGGGACGAAACTCGACGCCGACTTCACCGCCGCGAATGTCCGCATCGACGTTGTAGGCCTGGGTGCTCGCCCCCATCATTCCTTGCGAATACTTGAACAGGATGTAGTCGTCGATGCGGCCGGCGTACAACGATGCCCACGCATCCCAGCGGCCCTTGCGATAGTGCAGGCCCAGGTCGAGTTGCGTGGTCTTTTCGGGTTCGACTCCGGCGAATGCATTGGCCGAGCCGGTCGGTCCGGTGGTGGGAGAGAACAGCTCCCAATAATCCGGCATGCGTTGCACGTGGCCAAGGCCGAAATGCCACATCACGGCCGAATCGACCGGCTGGATTTCCCACCGGATCAACGCCGACGGCAACGTGTCGCGGCGTGTCTGGCCCTGCGTGGGATTCGGGCGCGGCATCATGCCGCCGGTGTTCGTCCTTTCATCGCGTGCCAATGCGCGATCCAGACGCAGGCCACCGACCAGGCGCTGGCGTTCGGTCGGGTTGCGGCCGAGCTCGGCGAAGATGCCGAGGTTCTCGAACCGGGCGTCCGTAATCCACGGCTGCGCGCGATAGGTATCGCGTCCACGTCCGCTGCGCTTGCGATGACGGCTGTCGCGTGCGTCCAGTCCGGCCTGCAGATCCCACGCGTCGGTCTTCCACGAAAACGCGACGCGTCCGCCCGAGGTGCGCTGGGCGACGTTGCTGGCCATCACCATCGGCATGCTGCTGTCCGGATCGGGATCGCGCAGGCTGTAGTTGTCCATGACGTGGTCGACGTCGTTGTAGTAGAGCCGCGCCTCGATCTTGTCGAGTGCACCGTCGAAGTTGCGCCGCTCGGCACGCAGTCCGTAGCTGGTGCGATCGAACTGTGACCCGTCCATCGAGCGCCCGGCATAGCGCGCTTCGCCGTCGCCATTGCCCGCGCTCACTTCGAGCAACGTGTCGGCATCTGGCGTCCAGCCGAACGCGACATCGGCGTTCCACTTCTTCCATGCCGACGGAACCTCATCACCATTGCCATCCTCGTAATCGTCGGACTGCGAGCGGTTGGCGGTGATGCGTGCATAACCTTGCGTGCCCCCGAACGCGGTATCGACGACCTGGTCGTCGCGACCGAAACTGCCGAACGTGAGGCTGCCGTTGAACTGTGCTCCGGGACGGTCGAAGAACGGGATGTCGCGTTCGAATCGCACCGTTCCCGCCGATGCGCCCGGACCCCACAACACCGTTTGCGGACCCTTGATGACTTCGAGCCGGTCGTAGGTTTCCGGCGAGACGTACGAGAGCGAGTTGTCCATGCGGGCGGGGCACGCGCCTCGCATGTGGCCGCCATCGGTGAGCAGGTTCAGGCGCGAACCGAACATGCCACGCAGGACCGGATCGCCATTCGTGCCGCCGCTGCGGATCAGCGAGAAGCCGGGCACGGTCTTCAGGTAGTCCGCTCCATCGCTGGCCGGCACCGGCTGGCGCGGCAGCTTGGAGTTGGTGACGAACGTCATCGCGAGCGTGGGTGTGACGTCGGTGACGATCAGCGTGTCGAGCGTGACGACGGAATCGGACGCAGCTGTCGGGGCATGCAGGTGATGGTCTTCCGCCGCCACGCAGGCGCCGGCAATCAACAGTGAAACTGCGACGGCGAGGCGTGTGGTGTTGGGTACACGGCTGCGCGCTGGCGGTGTAATGCAACGAAGCATGGAGTCACCAGAGGTGGGGAAATTTGTGGCCGATACAGCGGCGTTGGCGCGGAGTCTGTGCCTGACATGGAGGTGTCGGAATGACCTGGATCAAGCGCAGACGCGTGCTTTCAAGGCGCTGCAAAACGCGCGCATCTGCTTGACCTGAGTCAAGGCGACTGGAAGGAGCGACGCCTAACGTGCGCCGCATCGGCCGCAAGGCTATTCGCAAGGTAAGCAACCCATGATTCGCGCAACACGGAATCTGCTGCATTACGCGCTGGTATGCGCGCTCGGCTTCGGTGTTCCCGTCGCCGTCGCCGCCAGCCACAACGACGCCGCACCGGCAGGTGCAGCGATCAAGGCGGTGCTGACCGCGCCGCCGCTGGTGCCGCCGCCGACCAACCGCAACGCGCCCGCCAAGGTGCTGGTCGACCTGGAAGTCATCGAGAAGGAAATGCGCCTCGCCGACGGCGTGACCTACAACTTCTGGACGTTCGGCGGCACGGTGCCGGGCAGCTTCATCCGCGTCCGCCAGGGCGACACGGTCGAGTTCAACCTGAAGAACGCGCATGACTCGCACATGCCGCACAACATCGACCTGCATGCGGTGACCGGCACGGGTGGCGGCGCGGAAGCCACGTTCACGCTGCCGGGCCACAAGACGAAGTTCACCTTCAAGGCGATGAATCCGGGCCTGTATGTCTACCACTGCGCGATGCCGCCGGTTGGCATGCACATCGCCAACGGCATGTATGGCCTGATCCTGGTCGAGCCGCCGGAAGGCCTGCCGAAGGTGGACAAGGAGTTCTACGTGATGCAGGGCGACTTCTACACCGAAGGCAAGCACGGCGATCCCGGCCTGCAGCCCTTCAGCCTGGAGAAGGCGATCGACGAGCATCCGACCTATGTGGTGTTCAACGGTTCGGAAGGTTCGCTGACGGGCGACAACGCGCTGACGGCCAAGGCGGGCGAGACCATCCGCATGTTCGTCGGCAACGGTGGCCCGAACCTGGTGTCCAGCTTCCACGTGATCGGCGAGATCTTCGACAGGGTCTACACCGAGGGCGGTTCGAAGTACCAGGAGAACGTGCAGACCACGCTGGTTCCCGCGGGCGGTTCGGCCATCGTCGAATTCAAGGCCGACGTCCCGGGCAACTTCGTGCTGGTGGACCACAGCATCTTCCGCACGTTCCACAAGGGAACGCTGGGCATCCTCAAGGTGGATGGCGAGAAGAACCCGTCCATCTACACGGGCCAGCAGGCCAATGAGGAATACCAGGCCCCGGCTGCAACCGGGCACTGAGGCTCACCGGGGGCGGCCGCATGTTCGCCAACTTCCTCGTCTGGTTCACCCTGCTGGCGGCGACGCCGCCAGCAGCGGCGAACGACTTCATCGACATTCCCGCGGGCGAGTTCCGTTCGACCGTGCGGTATGGGGATGGCGATGGAGCACGTGCGGTCGCCTCGTTTTCGATGTCGCGCAACACGGTGACGATCGCAGAGTTCCAGGTTTTCGTGCAGGCCAATCCGCAGTGGCGGCGGGACCGGGTTCCGTCGCTGCTGGCGGACAAAGGCTACCTGGCCAACTGGCAGCAGCCCGATCGGGCGGGGAAGGAGGTTGATCCGGACGCTCCCGTCACGCACGTCAGCTGGTTTGCCGCGGATGCCTACTGCAAGTCCGTTGGTACGCGGTTGCCGGAGTGGTCGGAGTGGGAATACGTGGCCGCGGCCGATGCCCGGCGTCGCGACGCCCGCAGCGATCCCGGCTGGCTGGCGCGCTCGTTCGCGGACGGCACGCCGCATGCGATGGACGCGCAGCACGGTGCTACTCCCAACGTCTACGGGGTTTCCGGCCTGCATGGGCGCGTCTGGGAGTGGGTCGGCGATTACTCGACTCTGCTCGGCGACGCGGACAAGCGCGGTGCGGAGGATGGCGACCGGCTGCAGTTCTGTGGTGCGACCGGCTTGTCCTTCGCCAATCGTGATGATTACGCAGTACTCAAACGGATCGCCCTGCTGTCGGCGATGGAGCCGCGCAGCACGCTGGGCAATCTCGGATTTCGCTGTGCACGGAGTTCGCCATGAAACATCCGTTACAAGGATTCCTGCTGCTCCTGCTTGGCGCGGTCTTCTGCCTGCCGCTCGCGGCTGCAGAGCCCGCGCTACCCGGAGACTCGGTCTACCAGATCCAGGCGACGGTCACCGACCAGTCAGGCAGCACAAAACCCTGGCAAGCCCTGCGCGGCCGTCCCGTTGTTGTGTCCATGTTCTATGCCAATTGCCATCTGATGTGCCCGCTCATCATCGCCAGCGGCAAAGCCTTGCAGAACCGGCTGACCGCCGAGGAATACGCAGGCCTCGACTTCGCGATGATCAGCATCGATCCGGCCCGCGACACGCCTGCCGCGCTCAAGGACGTCGCGGATACGCATCGACTCGATCTGGAACGCTGGCATCTGCTGCGCCCATCCGATGCTGACGTGCGGACGTTGGCGGCGGCCTTGGGTATCCGCTATCGCGCGCAGCCGGACGACACCTTCAACCACACCAGTGTGTTGATCCTTCTTGATCGCGATGGTCGTATCCTCGCGCGTAGCGAGGTGACGGGACTGCAGCCTGACGCGTCCTTCGTGACCGCTGTCCGTGAACACCTGGCGTCCTCACGCGACGCCGTCGCAAGACATTGATCCCCTCACCATCACAGATTTTCCAGCAAGGAGTTTCCATGAAAGCCATTACCCGTTCGTTCGTGCTCCTCGGCCTGCTTGGCGTTGCCGGCTTCGCCCAGGCGGCCGGCAACTGCACGGTCTCGCTCAAGGGCGACGACGCGATGAAGTTCGACCTGAAGGAAGCCACCGTTTCTGCTTCGTGCCCGACCGTCACGGTCGAGCTGACCCACACCGGCAAGATGCCGGTCGCCGCCATGGGCCACAACGTGGTCATCACCGCGACCAAGGATATGGACACCGTGGCTCGCGAGGGCATCAAGGCCGGCGTTGCGGGCAACTACGTCAACAAGGCGGATGCACGCGTCATCGCGGCGACCACCCTGGTGGGCGGCGGCCAGAAGACCAAGGTCACGTTCCCCGGCAAGAAGCTCACGGCGGGCGGCGATTACACCTTCTTCTGCAGCTTCCCGGGGCATTCGATGCTCATGAAGGGCAAGCTGGTCGTCACCAAGTGATCGAAGCGGGCGCCTGCACATGCAGGCGCCCGTCTTCTTCTCTCGATCTTGCATCACGTCATGAGTCGCCGCGACTGGGTCGCCTGGGCGGTCGCCCGCATCGAAGCGGATTTCAACCGCTCGGCCGACACGCACCTGATCCCGCTGGAGCTTCCCGGCTATCCGGGCATACATGTCTATCTCAAGGATGAGTCGAGTCATCCCACCGGCAGCCTGAAGCACAGGCTCGCGCGTTCATTGTTCCTGTATGCGCTGGCCAACGGATGGCTGCATGAGGGCAGTACCGTCATTGAGGCATCCAGTGGATCGACCGCCGTGTCGGAGGCGTACTTTGCGCGGCTGCTGGGGTTGCCCTTCATAGCGGTAATGCCGGCGCAGACCTCACCGGAGAAGATCGCCGCCATCGAATTCCAGGGCGGCGCGTGCGATCTGGTCGACGGCGCAGGGCAGATCGACGCCCGCGCGCGCGAGTTGGCGGCTACGGCCGGCGGCCACTTCATGGACCAGTTCACGTATGCGGAACGGGCCACCGACTGGCGCGCCAACAACAACATCGCCGAATCCGTCTTCCGGCAGATGTCACTCGAACCGCATCCCATCCCCGAGTGGATCGTCTGCAGCGCGGGAACCGGCGGGACGGCCGCCACACTCGGCCGCTACGTGCGGTACCGCGGCCACGGAACGCGCATCTTGTGCGTGGATCCGGAGCACTCGGCGTTCTTCGATCATTACGCGCGGTGCTTCGATGGAAGCCTGCAAGTCAACTGGCCAACGCCGGCATCACGGATCGAGGGCATCGGCAGGCCGCGCCCGGAACCCAGCTTCATCCCCGCCTGCATAGACGCGACGGTGAAAGTCCCCGACGCGCTCAGTCTGGCAGCGATGCGTCAGGTGAGCGCGCGGCTTGGACGACGTGTAGGCGGCTCTACAGGTACCAATTTCGTCGGCGTGTTGTGCGCGGCCCATGCGATGCGGGCCGCGGGCAGGTCCGGCTCCATCGTGACGATCCTCTGCGATGGTGGTGAGCGGTACGCGCACAGCTACTACCGGCCCGAATGGTACGAACGTCACGGCATCGACGTGGCCACAGCGGATCGACTTGTCGCGGACGCATTGATGGGTGCGCGTATCGACGTGCCGACGATCGATCCGGAAGCCGGTCGCGCCTGACAGGCGTCTCCAGAGCATCTTCGACATCGCTTGACCTGCATCAGCGCAGTTCCGGAGCCTCTGCCTAGGCTGGCGTCCTCGCCCCATGGATACGCGCGTGGACACCCGCAAGTCGAGCCTTTCGCCAGATGACGCTTCCATGTTGCCGCCAGGCGCGCTTCACGCGTGTTCCCCAGTCCTATGGCGAGAACGACACGCTGCCGGAGAAGCTGGTCGTCGAGTTCCCGCGCGTCCACGTTTATTGGCGTCGCAACTTCCGTCCGGAAAATCCGCCGGCTAATCCGGTCTGCACGGCTCCGGAATCAGGAAACGCTGGAACTGGAGGCCAGTACGCTCGACGGAGCTTGCGACCACGTGGTGATCCTGCGACACGCGCTCATGAACCCGTACCTGATCGACGGGCACAACGGGTCAGCTACATCGACCGTTATTTCGACTATCTGGCCCGGCGCATCCATGCTGCTGCGGGCCGCCTGACGCCAACCGGAGAAACGACAATGGAATTCACGGTGTCCGTGAACCACGCCCCGCCCGATCTCGCGCAGCTCGAGAACGTACTACGTGCAGTGGATCCCGCAGCGCTGGTCGATACCGACGCGAACCTGCTTCGCATCGCCGGTGCCTTCGACGTTGCCACCCTGGCAGCGCTGCTCGACGATGCCGGGGTTGCGGTCTCGCCAAACGACATCCGCATCGTGCCTTCGGTGTGCTGCGGCGGATGCAGCGGCTAGACGCCGCTCAGCGGCGACCAGGTGCTTCAGCGTGCGCACGGCTACGGGAATGGAATCGTGTCGCCAGCCGGCCGTCTGGTGAAGACCAGCACGCGTTCCGACGGTGGCGCGGCGACGGACTGGGAGACGACAGGATGAGCGACAGGCAGAGCAGGGAGAGGAGAATCCGGCGCATCGGCCGAGTGTGCCATCGGCTGCTCTGGCGAAACCGGGAAGCTGAATCGGCTCTTCGGCCAACCATGTGATTCACCGGGGCGGACACTGAATCGGGAGGCGTCGTTTCCATCACGCCGGCCGAACAAATGCGCGCGCATCCTCCGCCGCTCGGAGGGAGCGTTCGTATCGGTCAAGGGGACAGGTTCACAGGGAAGCGGTCGGCCGGCTGGCCGTCCCGGCGGCGTTTTGCTCCGAAGGCAAGTCCATTCGTGCCCGCCCGTGCGGGCTCACCTGAGGAGGTCCCCCGTGGTCAAGAGTGCTCTTAGCGTCCTCGCCCTCGCATCCCTGCTTCCCGCCGTTGCCAGTGCCGCGTCCGGGTCGCGGCAGATAGGCGTCAATGTCCTGCTGAATACCGAACCCACCGCGGCCGTCCTGGCGAAGCTGGGTGCGCACGGCACCGTCCGCCAGGTGCTTGCGGAGATCGACGCGGTGACCCTGAAAACAACCGAAGCCGAACTAGCCAAGGTGCGCGCGCTTCCGTTCGTCGTCGCTGCCAATCCCGATGCCGAGCGCAAGGGCTCGCCGCTGGATACGGTCAGTGCCACCAACTTCGCCAACGGCCTGAGCACCTGGGACCAGGACGCCGTGGATGTCACCAACCTGGGGCAGGGCCGCACCATCGCGTATGACGGCAACGGCGTCTATGTCGCGGTGCTCGATACGGGCCTGCTGGATACCTGGCGCCAGTACTTCCCGCAGGAGCGCATCGCCGCGCAGTTCGCCAAGGCGTTCAACGGCGGTGGTGGCGAGAACGGCAACGTTTCCGAGCCGCCGAACAAGTGGGAGCACGACCAGAACTCGCACGGCACGCACGTCACCAGTTCGATCCTCGGCTACAGCCTCAACGGCACGCCGATCAACGGGACCGCACCACGCGCCACCGTGATTCCCGTCAAGGTGCTGAACCAGAACGGCTCCGGCTGGTCCTCCGTGGTCGCGGCCGGCATCGTGTACGTGGCCGACCTCAAGGCCAGCGGCGCCCTCGGCAATGCGCCGGTCGTCGTCAACATGAGCCTGGGCGGTTCGGTGCTGGATGCGGTGGAGAAGGCCGCCATCGACTACGCGATCGCCAAAGGCGTGATCATCGTGGCGTCGGCCGGCAACGAAGGCGAGACCGGCATGGGCTACCCGGGCGCGTACGCACCGGTGATCTCCGTGGCGGCCACTGGCTGGAACGGGCAGTGGAAGCCGGGCGCGGACGGCAATCCGGGCAACTGGTGGAATGCCGACGACGTTCCCGATCCGACCTCGGTGAGCGACTTCCACATCGCCGACTTCTCCAGCCGCGAGCTGGCCGGTCAGGACCTGGACGTCGCCGCGCCGGGATCGTGGGTGGTCGGGCCGTACCAGACGCAGAGCGGCAAGACCTCGTATTTTTATCTCAGCGGTACTTCGATGGCCTCGCCGCACGTGGCCGGCATCGCGGCGCTGATGCTGCAGAAGAACGCGGGCCTGCAGCAGGCCGACGTCGAGGACATCCTGGAAACGGCAGCGCTGCCGATGCCGGCCGGATGCGCGCTGCTGTCGCAGCCCAGCGGCCCGGCAGAACAAACCTGCTGGGGCGCGGACGCCACGGGCGAAGGCATCATCACTGCGGCCAATGCGCTGACGCTGACGCCGTAACTGTTGCGGTCACGCTGAAAGAACGGAGGTCGCCGGTGTGAGCCGGCGACCTTCCGCATTTGCGCTCATTGGACTTGGGGCGGCGCCCCAGGTGCGTCCTTCGACAGCAGGATGGCGTTGCCGTACGGCGTGGGCTGCAGTTGCCCGCCGCGTATCCAGTCGACCAGCATCCGGAAGTAGCCGTCCGAGAAGCGCGTCGCCACGCGTTCGCCGTCCGTAGCGGTTTCGAACTCGATGATGCCGTGGTCGGTGTTCGGGAACTCCACGACGGTGACGTTGGCATTGGTCCGCGCCACGTCGAGCAGGCGGCGACGGGTTTCCTCTGGTGGCGCCTCGCGATCCGCGCCGGCGATGATCCACAGGAACGGCTGTCGTACGGCGCGCAGCACCGGCATGGGCTCGTAACTCCATGACGTGCCTTCGTCGCGCATCGGGCCGAACAGGCGCAGCGCCAGGGCCGAATGGCCGATGATCTCGCCGGTGAACTCGCCCTTCATGTCCTTCCACCAGGGTTCCTGTCCGTAACGCGCCTTCAGCGCGTCCAGGCGTTCGTAGCCGTCGCGGAAACCGGACGCCATGATCGCGCCGGTCGCATCCGTCACTTCGCGCGCCTTCTTCAGCGCATCGGGGCCATGGCCGGCCGCGATGAGGTCCAACTGCACCTGGTCGCGATCCTCGGCCAGCGGCGTATCGGCCAGGCCATACGCGACGGCGACGAAGTCCGGATCGCTGCGCGTTGCGGCCAGTGGTTCGATCCAGCCGGCCTGGCTGCCGCCGGAGAAGCCCACGCGACCGGCGCGTGCACCGGCCATGCGGCGTGCCTCCTTCAATGCCGCCACCGCGTCATCGGCGAGCAGGTGGAAGTCCTGCGTATAGGTGCCCGTGCTGTCGCCGGTGCCGCGCTTGTCGTACACGAACACGCCGATGCCGTGCGCGGGCAGCATGCGCTGGAAATAGTTGAAGGTGCGCGCCGAGTAGCTCTCCGAGCCGTGCACCATGACCGCAATGGGTACTTTGCCGTTGCCGGGCGGCATCACCAGTTTTCCGGCCAGCGTTTCGCCATTCCCCTGGAATCGCGTTTCGGTGGTCGCAAAGGACAGGCGCTGGCCGGTCCTGCCGTCGAACGTGATGCCGGGTCGGGCACATTCGCCGAACGAAACGGCCACGGGATCGGGGCGTTCGGTCCATCCGGCCGTACCGGTCCACTTGCCCGCGGCATCGCGCTGCAGTCTTCCGGTGCGCCCGTCCATCAGGCGCCAGCGAAGCCCGCCGTCGCCGAGCGGCGATACATCGACCAACAGGCCATCGTCCAATCGATACGCGCCGACGTGGCAGGCCAGGCTCGGATCGAGCGGCTTGTCGCGTTCGGGACGCATCCACAGCCATGACGCAGCGGCAGCGGCCACCAGCACCACTGCGATTCCCAGTCCGACCCGTGCCTTCCTGCGCATCGCCATTCCCAGCGTGGTAGATGACTCGACCATAGGGCTGTACGTGTTCGGAGCGAGAGTGCCGGAAGTCAGAAGTTGACATTCGCGCGGATAGGGTCGCGGGTTGTCATTCGTGATGGCCGTGCGTGACGATGCGTGGCTCCGATCACTTCGTGCGGATGTCAGGCAATGACGATTCCATCGCAGGCACTGCAGGCCCATTCGTTGCTGGACCGGCAACTGGGCGGGCAACTCCTGGGGCTGTATCTGTACGGTTCGTTCGTGGACGGTGGTCTGCACGCACACAGCGACATCGATCTGCTGGCCGTGATCGACAGGCCGCTGAGCGACGGCGAACGTCTGGAGGTCATGCAGCGATTGCTGCGCTTGTCCGCGCCACCTGGCGATGCCGCATTGCGCCCACTGGAAGTCACCTTCCTGGTGCTGTCAGATATCGTGCCGTGGCGGTACCCGGCACGTCGTGAGCTGCAGTTTGGCGAATGGCTGCGCAGCGAGGTGGAGGCGGGCGTCATCGCAGCTGGTGAGCCCGATCCCGATGTCGCGGTGCTGGTGACGCAGGCGCGCGACAAGGGCATCGCATTGCACGGACCCAGCGCGAGCGAGTTGCTGCCTCAGGTACCAGACCAGCACGTCCGCGATGCGATCGCGACGATGATGCCGGAAGTCGCGCGCAACTGGCGTGGCGAGGAGAAGCACGCGCTGCTGACGCTTGCGCGGATGTGGATCACGCTGCAGACGGGCGGGATCGTGGCGAAGGATGTCGCAGCGTCCCGCATTGGCAGTGCGATCCCGGAAGCGCATCGTCCCGTGCTTGCGCATGCCCGGGCGGTATACCTGGGCGCTGCCGCGGACGAATGGGATTCGTGGCGGGACCGTACCGGTCCGTGCGTGAGCTTCATGGAGCAGGTCATCACGCGACTGCTGGCCGAACCTTCGCGTTCATGACGTCGACGTGGCGCTACAGAACGGATTGACTCCAGCGGATTTACGTAACAACATGTGTTACATGAACCGCGATACGCGCCTCTCCGGCATGCTCCACGTCCTGCTGCACATGGCGGAGCAGCGCGAACCCGTCACCTCCGAGCAACTCGCGCGGGCGATGGACACCAATCCGGTGGTGATCCGCCGCACCATGGCTGGCCTGCGTGCAGGCGGCTACGTGCGTTCCGACAAGGGGCACGGCGGTGGCTGGGTACTGGCGCGCGATCTGGACACGATCACGCTGCGCGACGTCTACGAGGCGCTCGGCAGTCCGCCATTGCTTGCGCTGGGGCACCGCGCGGAATCGCCCTCATGCCTGGTCGAGCAGGCGGTCAATTCCGCGCTCGCGAACGCATTCGACGAAGCCGAAGCGCTGTTGCTGGCCAGACTGGGCGAAGTGACGCTGGCTTCATTGGGTTCGGACGTCCGGCGCAAGCTCAGGAAGCGCGGCGGACCCCATCGGCTGGAGCATGCGCATGCATCGTGATCCGGCAAACATTGGCCATGACGGTTCCATCCCCAGGAGCAGCAACGCATGACGATCCAGTCGGAAAGCTACTTCCAGGCGCAGGGCGCCGATTACGACCGCCAGCGTGAGGGCCTGGCGCCGTTGAAGGATGCGCTGCACCTGTGCCTCAACGCGACACTGGATGCGCTGCCCGAGGATGCACGCGTGCTATGCGTCGGCGCCGGTACGGGTTCGGAGCTGGTGGCGATGGCGCAGCGGCATCCGCGCTGGCGCTTCACCGTCGTGGAGCCCGCGGCCAGCATGATGGCGCAGTGCCGGCAGAAGGCCGTGGAGTCTGGCATCGACGATCGATGCAGCTTTCACGAGGGCTATGTCGAATCGGTTCCGGCGGAGGCGACGCACGATGCCGCCACCGCGATCCTGGTCTCGCATTTCATCCGCGATCCGGAGGCGCGGCGCGAGTTCTTCCGCCAGCTCGCGGCCCGCGTGCGCCCGGGTGGCCTATTGGTCAATGCGGACCTCAGCGCCGATACGGAGGCGACGACCTGGCCGGCGCTGGTCGCCTCGTGGGTGGCGTTGCACCGTGCCGCTGGTATCGAGTTCGACGGTTCGTACCTGGGACGCGACGTGCCCGTGATCAGGGCAGAGGCCTTCGAGTCGCTCCTCAGGGACAGCGGGCTGTCCGAGCCCGTGCAGGTATATCAGGCGTTGCTCATCCGCGTCTGGTGCTCGACGGTGGCCGCGGCAACGTGATGATCCACGCCTGAACCCGACGGAAGATGGTGTAGCCTTGGCCGCTGCTTCAGATGCGTGAGTTGGAGTGGAGTGATGGCCACCGGAACACTGAAGAAGTCGACCAACGCGAAGAAGGCGAGCACCACGAAGGCAGCCGGGAAGCCGGCCAGGAAGGCCGCGAAATCGAGCACCGGAAAGACCAGCAAGACCGCCAGCGAGCCGGCCCGGAATACAGCGAAGACAACAGCCAGGACGGCTGCCAAGAAGACAGGCGCTGCGACCTCGAAGCGTGTGTCCAGGGCCAGCAAGGGCAGTGCAGGCACGAAGCCGGTCCTGCTCTCCGGTGACAACCCGCAGATCCCGAAGGGCGAGGGCGACGCGCCCGTGCGGGCCTACATCGCGGCGATCCCGGGCTGGAAGCAGGACATCGCCCGGCGCATCGACAAGCTCGTGGAGCGAACGGTCCCGGACGTAAAAAAAGCGGTGAAGTGGAATTCGCCGTTTTATGGTCTGGACGGCAAGACCTGGTTCCTGAGCCTTCATTGCTTCACGCGCTACGTAAAGGTGACCTTCTTCCGCGGTACGTCGTTGCGGCCCGTGCCGCCCGGCGAATCCAAAACGAAGGAGACGCGTTACCTCGACGTTCCCGAAGAAGGCTTCGACGAAAAACAGTTCACCGACTGGGTGAAGCAGGCCAGCCGGTTGCCCGGCGAGAAGATGTAATCGATCGATCCTGTGCAGCGGAGCAGACGCATGGCCACGAAGACCCCGAGCAGCAAGAGCACATCACGCCAGGACGCCGCGCAGACGCCACCTTCGCGTCTGATCGACGCGCGCATCGAGGAAGTCGGCGGCTGGCGCGGCCAGACGCTGGCGCGAATCCGCGAGCTGATCCTGCAAGCCGACCCGGACGTGGTCGAGGAATGGAAGTGGGGCGTGCCGGTGTGGTCGCACGACGGCATCGTGTGCACCGGCGAGGTCTACAAGAATGCCGTGAAGACGACGTTCGCCAAGGGCGCCTCGCTCGACGATCCGAAGGGCCTGTTCAATTCCAGCCTGGACGGCAACACGCGCCGCGCCATCGACTTCCAGGAAGGCGCGAAGATCGACGCGAACGCCTTCAAGGCGCTGTTCCGAGCGGGCGTGGCATTGAACCAGTCCACGCGCGCCACCGCGCCGGCGCGTTCCAGGAAACCGAAGAGCGCCTGATCGGCAGGCGCCAGCAGGGCATATGCGATGTCGACGCGCGAAGAACTGCTGAAGCACCTGTGGGTGGAACTCATCGACCTGCATCTGGATGCCGACGGCCTGCGCCGCATTGCCGCGGCCGCGCAATCGCAGCGGGCCGATGCGCCGTTCGCCGACGCGATGCACGCCATGCAACGGTTGCTGGCGTCGGGCGTTGACATCCGCGATCTGTGCCTGATCCAGCGCTTCGCCGCGTACGAGGCGGTGTTCCAGACGCTGTACGCGATCGGCGATCCGGGCGTGGACGGTGACGACGTCTTCGGCCTGTACGAAGAGCTGCTGATGGCTGATCCGCGCGGACGCGACGGCCAGGTGTCCTGAGCGCGCAAGTCCGCCATTCGAGCGGCCGACGACAGCTGTTCTTGGCATCGAAGCGCCCTCCGCCGTGCCTGGTGGCTCGTCGCCTTCACGTGTCCTTATCGACGGGCAGCGTCCACTCCATCGGCCAGCCGGGTCAGCGCTGGCGTGCGAACCAGGAGGGTTGCCATGCATTACCGCGTCATGGGGCTGTTCTTTCTTGTGATGGCATGCACCGCGTGCGGGCCAGGCGATACGCCACAAAGCGGCGACGGGGCACCGCCGCCTTCGGCCACCGCATCTGCACCCGAAGCACCCCCATCGCCTGCCGCGCCGGCCGCATCCAAGCCCGCGCCCGGCGCCACCCCCGTTACCCTGGACAACTTCGTGCGTGCCGAGTCCGACACGTACATCGCCAACCTTGCGAAGGAAACCGGAGGCCTGGGCAAGTTGTTCCACCATCGCGAACCGGCACCGATCGAGAGCCAGAAGGTCATCCGCCTCAATCGCGACACGCTCTACAGCTCGGCCGTGTTCGACCTGGATGCGGGACCGGTCACGGTGACGCTGCCGGATGCCGGCGACCGCTTCCAGTCGCTGATGTTCGTCAACCAGGATCACTACGCCTGGACCGAGTACGGCGCCGGCGCACACACGGTGACGCGCGACAAGGCTGGCACCCGCTACCTGCTCGCGGCGATCCGTACGCTGGTCGATCCCGCCAATGCGAAGGACGTCGACGAGGTCCACCGTCTGCAGGATGCCATCACCATCAGCCAGGACGGCGGACCGGGCACGCTCGCACTGCCGCAGTGGGATCCTGCAAGCCACAAGAAGGTACGCGACGCGCTGCTCGTGCTGGGCTCGACGCTTCCAGACTTCTCGCATGCGTTCGGCACGAAGGAGCAGGTCGATCCGGTGCGTCATCTCGTCGCCACGGCCAGTGCCTGGGGCGGCAATCCCGACAAGGACGCGATTTACCTCAACATCACCCCGCCGCAGAACGATGGCCAGACCGTGTACCGCCTGCGCGTGAAGGACGTGCCGGTCGATGCGTTCTGGTCGGTCAGCGTCTACAACGCCGATGGCTATTACGTGAAGAACGATCACGACGCGTATGCCATCAACAGCGTGACGGCGAAGAAGGAATCCGACGGCACCGCGCAGATCCAGTTCGGCGGATGCGACGGCAGGATTCCCAACTGCATTCCGGTCATGCCGGGCTGGAACTACACGGTGCGCCTGTATCGGCCGCAGAAGGCGATCCTGGACGGCACCTGGAAATTCCCCGAGCCGGAGCCTGTACGGTCGTGATCTTTTCAGCGCGTCCCGGCGTCGATCACCGGGACGCGCCTGGCCCCATACAGCCGGCTCAGCGCAGGGGCGGCCCCAGCTCGAACGTCATCGCCTCGAAATCGAGTGCCCACCACGCGAACTGGTTGAGCACGTCGCCGCCAAGCAGGCCGAAGTTCTCCGCTTCCATGTCGCCGTCCTCCACCACGATGGAAAGCTCGGGCAGGGTGGCGGTCTTGCCGGCCACTTCCAGCGTGGCGTCGCGCATCACCGCGGAGCGTCGCGTCGTGGCGCCGCCCGCGCCGGCCAGCCGCTCGTCGGTGGTGGCCAGGCCTTCCACCAGGTGCGGATGACGGTGCGAGAACCGCGAGGACAGCGATGAGCGCGGACCGCCGCTGTCCAGGTGCATGGCCACCGGGATTCCGCGGAAGCGCGCATCCACGTACAAGCTGTTGCCGACGATGCGCAGGTTCTCCGTCGCCGATTGCGGCGAGGCATCCGGTTCGGGTGTCATCGAACCGCTGCGGTCGAAGCGGATGCGCTTGAACTCGCGCAGCACCGGAAAGCCGATGATGGCGTCGATGCGGTAGCCGCCCGGCACGGGCAGTTCCAATTGCTTGTCGTCCAGGACCAGGAACGCGACGTTGCGCAGTTCCAGTCCGGCGAACTCGAACTTCTCGGCCACGCCGATACGCGTGGGCACCGCGTCGCGGGCCGCACTGCCGATGGTGGCCTCGCGTTCGAGCATGCGCAGGCCCAGGCGCGTGGCGGTGCTCTGCGACACGACCGACAGGCCGGCGCCGGTGTCCAGCACGGCTTCCTGCGAATGTCCGTTGACGGTGGCATCGGCGCGCGAGAGGCCGACCTTGTCGGTGCGTAGCGCCGCCGTGCGCGGCACGAGCGACTCGACCCGCTGGCGCGGCGCCGAAGCCAGTGCGAACGCCAGCGCGCCCATGCGCTGGGCGTCGTCGATGTCCTTCTGCGGCGCATTGCGCTGCTCCAGCGCCGTCCGCCAGCCTTCGACCGCCGCGGCCGCATCGGCGTAGTCGCCGGCAGTGAAGGTGGCATCGGCCAGCACGGCCCATGCACGCGACTGCTGGTCGGGAGAGACGGCGGCGTCCTTCGCGACGGCGCGCGCGACGGAAGTCGCTTCCGCTGCGCGCAGGCGGGCGGCCGCGATGCGGGCGCGGGCGATGGCGGCGAGCGCGGGGTCGGTGATGGAGGCGCGGGCGCGTTCCAGGGCGAACACGTCGCCGGCTTCGGCGTCCTCGATGAATGTCTCAGGCGCCGGCAGTGGGGTAGGCGCCGACCCGGCGGGATCGGCCGCCACGGACAGGCCATGGGCCATCAACAGAACTGCCGCCCAGACTGCCCGGGACGGCCGCGGATGTGCTTGGAGGTATCGCATGGTAGTATTTGTCCAGTGGTAAATAATTTCTGCAAAACAGAAACTACTATGCGTAATTCAGAAATTTCAAGAGGTCTGGTCCGGCACGCCCGGCTATTGCGTTGCGCCGCGCTGGCGGCGGGAGCGTTCTATCTGGTCGCCACCGTGGGCGCGCTGCTGTCGCTGGGCGGGTGGGGAGGGCGGTTCGTTTCGGCCACGCTGGATCCGGGGGATCTGCCGATCCGGTGGGCGGCGACGACGGCGGCCATCCTGGCGCTGCTGACGGGTGCGGCGATGATCGAACTGGCCCGCATGCTCGGGCAGGTGGGGCGCGAGGGGGTATTCACCCGCGAGGTGACGCGGCGCTTCCGGCGCTTCGCACTGCTGTTCCTGCTCACCGCCGTCATCCGCCTGGCCATGCCGGCGCTCGTCATTTCCGGCCTGTCGCTGGCGGAAGGAACCGGCTCGATGCGGCTGACCTTCGACGGCGGCGACGCGGTCACGCTGCTGGTGGCGGCGCTGTTCTATCTGGTTGCCCGGCTGTTCGACGAGGCCGTGCGACTGGAAGACGACAGCCGCTCCATCGTCTAGGAGACGCCCATGGGAATCGTCGTTCGCCTGGACGTCATGCTCGCGCTGCGCAAGGTACGCTCGAAGGATCTGGCGCAGCAGGTCGGCATTACCGAGTCGAACCTGTCCCTGCTCAAGTCGGGGAAGGTCCGCGGCATCCGTTTCGAAACGCTGGCGGCGATCTGCCGGCACCTGGATTGCCAGCCCGGCGACATCCTGGTCTTCGACCCGGACACGGGAGACGACCCGGCCGCGTAGCCGGGTCACGCCAACGCCGCGTCGCCTCAGGCGATCTTCGGCAGGTGGTCGAGCAGCTTGTCCAGCGTGATCGGATAGTGCCTCACCCGGAAGCCGGTCGCATTGTGGATGGCGTTCGCCACCGCCGCGCCGACGCCGCAGATGCCCAGCTCGCCGACGCCCTTGGCCTTCATCGGTGACGACATCGGATCGGTCTCGTCCAGGAAGATCACCTCCTGGTGCGGGATGTCGGCATGCACCGGCACCTCGTAGCTGGCTAGGTCGTGGTTGACGAAGAAGCCCAGGCGCTGATCGATGGCCAGCTCTTCCATCAGTGCCGCGCCCACGCCCATGGTCATCGCGCCGATCACCTGGCTGCGCGCCGCCTTCGGATTGAGGATGCGGCCCGCCGCGCATACGGCCAGCATGCGGCGCACGCGGATCTCGCCGGTGTCCGCATGCACGGCGACCTCGCAGAAGTGCGCGCCGAAGGTTGACTGCTGGTATCGCTTGTCCAGATCGCCGTACTCGATGAGGTCCTCGGCAACGAGTTCGCCATCCTTTGCCGCATCCGCCAGCGCCACGCGACGATCACCCGCACGCACGCTGCCGTCGACGAATTCGGCCGTGGCGGCATCGAGGCCGAGCTTCTGCGCGACGGTCTCGCGCAGCTTCGAGCACGCGGCGAACACGCCCGCCGTGGCGTTGTTGCCGCCCCACTGGCCGCCCGATCCGCATGACACCGGAAAGGTCGAATCGCCCAGCTTCACGACCACGTTCTGCAGCGGCACGCCCATCATTTCCGCGGCCGTCTGCGCGATGATCGTGTACGAACCGGTGCCGATGTCGGTCATGTCGGTTTCGACCGTGACGATGCCGCGGCCGTCCAGACGCACACGCGCCGCGGACTTCATCAGCAGGTTGTTGCGGAACGCGCTGGCCACGCCCATGCCCACCAGCCAGCGGCCTTCGCGCACGCTGCCGGGTTTGGCCGAACGCTTGTTCCAGCCGAACTTTTCGGCGCCGGTGCGCAGGCATTCGACGAACTGGCGCTTCGAGAACGGCCGCGACGGATTCTCCGGATCGACCTGCGTGTCGTTGACGATGCGGAACTCCACCGGATCCATGCCCAGCTTCTCCGCCATTTCGTCCATCGCCACTTCCAGCACCATCATGCCGGGCGCCTCGCCGGGCGCGCGCATCGCGTTGCCTTCCGGCAGATCGAGGGTGGCCAGGCGCATCCGCGTCATGCGGTTCTCGCCCGCGTAGAGCAGGCGCGTCTGCTGCACGGCGACTTCCAGGCCGCCGCCGGGCAGGTCGCCGTTCCAGCTCTCGTGGCCGATGGCGGTGAGCTTGCCGTCGCGGGTGGCGCCGAGCCGCACGCGCTGGATGGTGGCTGGGCGATGGGTGGTGTTGTTGATCATCAGCGGCCGCTGCAGCGCCACTTTCACCGGGCGTTTGGCCGCGCGTGCGCCCAGCGCCGCCATCAGCGCATCGGCACGCAGGAAGAGCTTTCCGCCGAAACCGCCACCGATGTACGGCGACACCAGCCGCACGTTTTCCTTCGGAATGCCCAGCGTGGTCGCCAGGTCGCCCGTGCTCCAGTCGATCATCTGGTTCGACGTCCACACGATGAGCTTGTCGCCGTCCCACGCCGCGATGGACGCATGCGGCTCCATCATCGCGTGCGATTCGTCGGGCGTCGTGTAGGTTGCATCGAACTGCACCGGCGCGGTTCTGAATGCCGTTTCGAAATCGCCGGCGCCGCTGTCGGGCTTCTCGTTTTTGGGGGCGATGGCGGAGGCCTTCGCCTTCTCCAGATCGAACGCGCCCTTCGCGCGCTCGTAATCCACGCGAATGGTCTGCGCCGCCGCGCGTGCCTGCTCGAAGGTTTCGGCCACCACGATCGCGATGGCCTGGTGGTAGTGCTGTATCTCCGGGCCGCCCAGCAGGGTGGCGGTGTTGAACCTGCCCTTGCCGAGCTTGCCGGCGTTCTTAGCCGTCACCACGGCCAGCACGCCCGGTGCCTTGCGCGCGGCGCTGTCGTCGAGCAGCGTGATGCGCCCCTTGGCGATGCCCGCGCCGACGACGTAGCCGTAGGCCTGGTTGGGCACCACGTCGTGGCGTTCGTAGGCGTAGGGCGCGGTGCCGGTGGTCTTGAGCGGGCCGTCGATGCGATCGGTCGCGCGGCCGACCACCTTGCCCTGGTCGATCGGATTGGTGGTTGCGGGGCTGTCGAACTTCATGCCGGCCTCCCTGCCTCGACCAGCACGGCGGCGATCGTGCGCTCGGCCAGCGGCTTCTTGAATGCGTTGTCGTGCGTGGTGCGTGCGGTGTCGAGCAAGGCCGCGGTCACGGCCGCGGCACCTTGCGGCAGGGCGGCATCGGCGGCTTCGACGCGCCAGGGCTTGTGCGCGACGCCGCCGAGCGCGACCCGGCCCGTCCCATCGCGCTGCACGATGGCCGCCACCGACACCAGCGCGAAGGCGTAAGAGGCGCGATCGCGCACCTTGCGGTAGATCTGCCGCCCACCGACGGGCTTGGGCAAGGTCACCGCGGTGATCAGCTCACCCGGCTTCAAGACATGTTCGACGTGCGGCGTGTCGCCGGGCAGGCGATGCAGTTCAGCGATGGGGATCGAGCGGGTCTGGCCCTGCGGGTCCACCGTTTCGACCACCGCGTCCAGCACGCGCATGGCCACGGCCATGTCGCTGGGATGCGTCGCGATGCAGGCCTCGCTGGTTCCGACGATGGCGTTGTGGCGCGAGAATCCACCGTGGGCGGAGCAGCCGCTGCCGGGATGCCGCTTGTTGCACGCCTGGTCCGTGTCGTAGAAGTACGGACAGCGCGTGCGCTGCAGCAGGTTGCCCGCGGTCGTCGCACGATTGCGCAACTGTCCGGAAGCGCCCGACAGCAACGCGCGCGAGAGCACCGGATAGTCGCGGCGCACCGTGCGGTCCGCGGCGAGGTCGGTGTTGCGCACCATCGCGCCGATCCGCAATCCACCGTCTTCGGTCTTGCCGATCTCGTCCAGGCCCACGCCATTGACGTCGACGAGCGTCGTCGGCGTCTCGATGTCCAGCTTCATCAGGTCGAGCAGGTTGGTGCCGCCCGCGATGAACCTGGCGCCGGGCTGTCGCGCCACCGCGGCCGCGGCTTCGGCGGGCGTGCGCGCGCGTTCGTAGGCGAAGGCCTTCATGCGAGGCCTCCCGCCACTTCGTCGATGGCATCGAGGATGTTCGAATACGCACCGCAACGGCAGATGTTGCCGCTCATGCGTTCGCGCACCTCTGCGGCGCTCAATGTCGAGCGCGCCGTGAGGTCTTCGGTGACGTGGCTGGGAATGCCATCCTTCACTTCCTGCAGCATAGCCACGGCCGAACAGATCTGGCCCGGCGTGCAGTAGCCGCACTGATAACCATCGTGTTTGACGAACGCCGCCTGCATCGGATGCAGGCGGTCGGGGGTGCCCAGTCCCTCGATGGTGGTGATGCGCGCGCCTTCGTGCATCACGGCCAGCGTCAGGCACGAATTGATGCGGCGTCCATCGACGATGACGGTGCAGGCGCCGCACTGCCCATGATCGCAACCCTTCTTGGTGCCGGTGAGCCGCAGGTGTTCGCGCAACGCATCGAGCAGGGTGGTGCGCGTGTCGACTTCCAGTGCACGAGGCTTGCCGTTGACTTCGAATTGCACCTTCGACATCACCGCGGGCCTGGCCACGGACGGCGTGGTCGCTTCGTTGGCCAGCGTGGCCACCGTGGGCAGGGCACCTGCGGCGGCCGACACGCCGCCGGCAATCAGCACCTTCCGTCGGCTGACGCGGGTCTCCAGCGGTGAATCCTTGTCCATTGGCTGTGTCTCCGGCGGGAGTCTGGCTGATGGCTGGGCGCAACATGAGACCGTTAACACGCCAATCGCTACGTCCGTGTGATCGCGCGGCGACACCGGGCGGTCCACGCCGCGGTGCGGTTCCGATCTGCTACGCAGCTCTCATTCCGCCCACATCGCCGCCACGATCCGCACGGCGTAAAGTCGGCAGCGCCTCTATGGATCGGGAGTGCGTCGCATGAGCCCTGAAACGTTGGCGGGTCTGTTCGGCATCCTCGGCGCGCTGGTCGGCGGGCTGATCTCTTGGTGGCTGCAGAAGGACCGCGCCTCCACGGATCTGCGGATCGCGCTGGAGAGCGTGAAGACCGAACACATGGCCGAAACCACGGCGCGGCATTTCCTGCAGCACAAGGGCTACACCGACCGCTCGTTCGAGCTGCTGCGCGAGCGCCTGGGCGGGTTCGACGACGACGAACTCCGGCGTATCCTCGTGCGCGCCGGTGCCATCCGCTACATCCGCCGCGATGGCAGCGAGTTCTGGCGACTGCTCTCGCGCGAGGGTGAAGCCATCGCCAGGGCGAAGGCGCGCAGGGAAGCGATCGAGTCTTCGGAAGACGATGCCGATCGTTGAGTGCAGCGAGGAGGCCGGCGCATTGCTTCATCTCACGCTCGAGCGTCGTCCGGCTGGACTCGTCATCCCCGCGAATGCGGGGATCCAGCGTCTTTCCTGCCCCAACGGAGCGGGGATCGATGACGACGAGCTTGGCACGTTCGCGCCAACTGGTTCAGGAGCGCGCGAAAAGTCCCTGGATACCCGCCTTCGCCGGGATGACGAGCAAGAGCGTGGACGCGACTGTCAGTGTTGCCGTTGCCGCAGGCATTGGCGCTGTCGCGGCGGCGCGAATCCCCGCAATCGATTCGCCTACGCTGCTCAGACATGGATGGAACCTGCACAAACTTGAACGCGGTCGCGCGACGTGCTGGAAGCGCTACCTGACGGTCGGATCGCGTCGGTCATCTTCGATGCGCACTGCTTGACGAGCGTTTCAGCGCGCGGCTCGCACACTTGCCGCCCCTAAACCGTTGCGGAGCCAGGTCATGGCGTCGCGTTACAGGAAGTTCCCATTCCCGCCGCTGCTGCGCAGCCGGTGGGCATTCGTGCTGCTCGCATGCCTGCTGCCGTTGTCCGGCCACGCGGCACATCTGGAATTCGTGTCGGAGGTGGACGGCACCATCACCGACGTTACGGCGCAGCGCACCATGTTCTTCGCGATGGAAAATGGCTGGCCCACGCTCAAGGTGCACAACCGCAACTCAGGCACGCTGCAGACGATTCCACCGATCGAGGGAGATTCCCGTCAACGAGTGGCTGACCTACCGTGGCGCCATCTTCGGCTGGACGTCCGACACGGGCACCGCGGTGCAGGAGTGGACGGGCGGCGCGCTTCGGCTGTATGACGGCACGCCGCGCGGCATGCAGGTGGCCCCAGTGTCGCGGGCGTACGCGATCTGGCCGATATGGATCGCAGGAGAGGGGCGCTTCCTGCACCTGCGCGACATGCTGCTGCTCCAGAACCATCGGGTGGGCAACGGCAGCGTCAACGACCTGGCCGACGTGGGGGACAACGGCGAAGTCGTGTTCACCCAGGGGCCGGCGCCGTACAACGTCTTCCGTTATCGGAACGGACAGACGACGCAGCTGACCAACGCGCAGACGTACTCGCACTTCAATCCACTGACGGACGGCACCAACGTCGTCTATCGCAAGCAGGTGTCGAGCACCTCGTCGCAGATCGTGATGTACAGCGATGCCACCGGGGAGATCGTGCTGTGTCCCGCCAGCGGCCAGTTCTTCACGCCACGACAGGACTACCAGCCCAGCGGCGGAAACTCGGTCGCCTTCACGCGCATCAACACGGTGGAGGGCGCCCCGGTGCGGCAGGTCTGGCTGCGTTCGCTCAATGGACAGGTTTCGCCCATCTCCGACGGAACCACGGACGCATACATCCACGCGGTGTCGAACGGACAGGTGATGTTCGTGTCGGGCGGATACCTGTATCTAGGCCGCCCCGGCGTGGCGCCGGTGCTCATCACGCCGTTCGCGGAAGGCACGCAGGCGGTCTGGTTGCAGGGCAGCTGGCACGTGTACTTCGGCGGCTCGCTGTACCGTGTCGTGCTGTAGGGAGGCGCGCGGCTTGTCGGACCTGCCTCGCGTGGGTGTCCGCGCAGGCCCTTGATGGTGTGCGCGGGGCAGACGATGCCCCGCGGCCGTCAGCTCTTGTAGTTGAGCCTGCGATTGATACCCAGCGCGGCCAGAGTGCCGATCGCGCCGGAGAGCAGGTAGGCGCCAAGCCATTCCAGCCCGAACTGCGAGCACAGGCCCAGCGCGACCAGCGGCGCGAAGGCGGCGCCGATCAGCCACGCCAGGTCGGACGTCAGCGCCGCGCCGGTATAGCGATAGCGCCGGCCAAAGTTGGCGGTTACCGCACCGGCGGCCTGGCCGTAGGACAGCCCCAGCAGCGCGAAGCCGATGAGGATGAAGGCGGCCTCGCCGACTTCACCGCCTTCCATCAGCGTCGGCGCGAAGCCGCTGAACATCGCGATGCACACCGCCAGGCCGCCGAGCGTGCGCGCACGGCCCACGCGGTCGGCGATCAGACCCGAGGCGACGACGCCGCCCGCGGCGATGAAGGCGCCGACGATCTGCACGATCAGGAAGCCGACGATGGACTGCCTGGAGAACAGGAGGATCCACGACAGCGGGAAGATGGTGACGATGTGGAACAGCGCATAGCTGGCCAGAGCGGCGAACGCACCGATCACCACATGGCGGCCCTTGGCGTCGAACAGTTCGCGGATGGGCGTGGGTTCCAGTTCCAGCTCGCCCATCTTCTTCTGGTATTCGTCCGCCACGACGATGCGCAGGCGCGCGAACAGCGCCACCACGTTGATGGCGAAGGCGACGAAGAACGGGTAGCGCCAGCCCCACGACAGCAGGTCGGCCTCGTCCAGGCTGGCGTAGAGGAACGCGAACACACTGGCCGCCACGATGAAGCCGAGCGGCGCGGCCAGCTGCCCGAGCATGGCGTACCAGCCGCGGCGTTCCTTAGGCGCATTGAGCGCCAGCAGCGACGGCAGCCCGTCCCACGAGCCGCCGAGCGCCAGTCCCTGCAGCACGCGGAAGAACGCGAGCAGCGCGATCGCCGCGCCGCCGATCGTGTCGTAACCGGGCAGGAACGCAATGCCGGCCGTGGCCGTGCCCAGCAGGAACATCGACAGCGTCAGCTTGATGCCGCGGCCCCAGCGCGTCTGGATCTTCATGAACAACACGGTGCCCAGCGGGCGGGCGACGAACGCCAGCGCGAACAGCGCGAAGGTCCACAGCGCGCCGTCCAGGCGATCCAGGAACGGGAAGAAGACCGACGGAAAGATCAGCGCGGAGGCAATGCCGAAGACGAAGAAGTCGAAGTACTCGGACGCGCGTCCGATGACGACGCCGACGGCGATTTCGCCCGGGGCGACGTCGCTGTGCGCCTTGGTGCCGTGGTCGTGGTGGGATGCGATGGGGCTGACGGAAGACATCGGGCGGTCGCGGGCCGGGCGGGGGCAGGGGAGGATGCGACGATAGCCTGACAGAGGAGGTGTCCCCGGGCGATAGGACAAAACGTCCAATTCTCCGGGAGCGACCCGCGGAATACATTGATCCTGATCAATCCGTAAGCCCCTCCCCGCATGTCCATCGCGCGCCGAATCCTGCAGGCCGCCGTGCTGCTCCTCGCCACGGCCGCCCTGTCCGGATGCAACCTGCTGGTCCTCAATCCCGCTGGCGACATCGCCGCCCGCCAGGGGCAGCTGATCGTCGTGGCGACGCTGCTGATGCTGATCGTGATCATCCCGGTGATCGCGCTCACGTTCTTCTTCGCCTGGCGCTATCGCGCCTCCAACCGCGCCGCCACCTACAAGCCGGACTGGGACCACTCCACGCAGCTGGAACTGGTGATCTGGGGCGTGCCGCTGCTGATCATCATCGCGCTGGGCGCGATCACGTGGATCAGCACGCACCTGCTCGACCCGTACCGCCCGCTGGACCGCATCGCCGAAGGCCGGCCGGTGCCGGCCGAGGTCAAGCCGCTGGAGATCCAGGTCGTTGCGCTCGACTGGAAGTGGCTGTTCGTCTATCCGGAAGAAGGCGTGGCGACGGTCAACGAGATCGCCGTGCCGGTCGATCGCCCAGTGCGGTTCCGCATCACGGCCTCGTCGGTGATGAACACGTTCTACGTGCCTGCGCTGGCCGGAATGATCTACGGCATGCCGGGCATGGAGAGCGAGCTGAACGCTGTGATCAACGCGCCCGGCGTGTATGACGGCTTCTCGGCCAACTACAGCGGCGCGGGCTTCTCGCACATGCGCTTCAAGTTCCATGGTCTGTCCGACGCGGACTACCAGCGCTGGCTGCAGGGCGTGCGGGCCAGTTCGCAGACGCTCACCCGCAGCGCCTACCTCGAACTGGAAAAGCCCAGCGAACGCGAGCCGGTGCGCCACTTCGCCAGCGTCGACAACGGCCTGTTCGACGCCGTGCTCAACCGCTGCGTGGATACCGAGCGGATGTGCATGAACCAGATGATGGCGATCGACGCCACCGGTGGCTTGGGCCTGAAGGGCCTCGGCGGCCTGGCCACGCCGCGTCGCGGCGATCCGCGCCTGGGTGCCTACGTGTCCGCGCAGGTGTGCAGCGTCAACGACGCCCCGGCGCCGGGACTCGCGTCTCCCTCGATCGCCGGCATGAAGGCGCCTTAAGCGCCGCCCGCGTCAACGATCTATCCGGAATTCCCCGATGTCCCTCGAAAGCGCCAACCATCCGACTTCGCCGATCTTCGGTCGCATGACATGGGATGCCATTCCCATGTTCCACGAGCCGATCCTGATGGCCACGTTCATCGGCACGGTCGTCCTCGGCCTTGCGCTGATGGTCGTGATCACGAAGAACAAGCTGTGGGGCTATCTCTGGAACGAGTGGTTCACCAGCATCGATCACAAGAAGATCGGCATCATGTACATCGTGCTGGGCCTGGTGATGCTGCTGCGCGGCTTCGCCGATGCACTGATGATGCGCCTGCAGCAGGCCATGGCGTTCGGCGACAACCTGGGCTACCTGCCGCCGCACCATTACGACCAGATCTTCACCGCGCACGGCGTGATCATGATCTTCTTCGTGGCCATGCCGCTGGTCACCGGCCTGATGAACTACCTGGTGCCGCTGCAGATCGGTGCCCGCGACGTTGCGTTCCCGTTCCTCAACAACTTCAGCTTCTGGATGACCGTCAGCGGCGCCATGCTGGTGATGCTGTCGCTGTTCTTCGGCGAGTTCGCCGCCACCGGCTGGCTGGCCTATCCGCCGCTGTCGGGGATCGCCTTCAGCCCATGGGTCGGCGTCGACTACTACATATGGGCGTTGCAGATAGCCGGCGTAGGCACATTGCTATCGGGCGTGAACCTGCTGGTGACCATCATCAAGATGCGCGCGCCCGGCATGACCATGATGAAGATGCCGGTCTTCACGTGGACCTCGCTGTGCACTAACGTGCTGATCGTGGTGTCGTTCCCGGTGCTGACCGCGGTGCTGGCGTTGCTGGCGATGGACCGCTACGTGGGCACCAATTTCTTCACCAGCGACCTTGGCGGCAACGCCATGATGTACGTGAACCTGGTGTGGATCTGGGGTCACCCGGAGGTGTACATCCTGATCCTGCCGCTGTTCGGCGTGTTCTCCGAGATCGTGTCCACGTACTCGGGCAAGCGCCTGTTCGGCTACTCGTCGATGGTGTACGCGACCGTCTGCATCACGGTGCTGTCGTACCTGGTGTGGTTGCACCACTTCTTCACGATGGGCTCGGGCGCCAGCGTCAACTCGTTCTTCGGCATCACCACGATGATCATCTCGATCCCGACGGGCGCGAAGATCTTCAACTGGCTGTTCACCATGTACCGCGGTCGCATCCGCTTCGAGGTGCCGATGCTGTGGACCATGGGCTTCATGGTCACCTTCGTGGTGGGCGGCATGACCGGCGTGCTGCTGGCCGTCCCGCCGGCCGACTTCGTGCTGCACAACAGCCTGTTCCTGGTGGCGCACTTCCACAACGTGATCATCGGCGGCGTGGTGTTCGGCCTGTTCGCGGCGATGACGCACTGGTTCCCGAAGGCGTTCGGTTTCAAGCTGGATGACTTCTGGGGCAAGGTCTCGTTCTGGTTCTGGCTGGCCGGCTACTGGTTCGCCTTCACGCCGCTGTACGTGCTGGGCCTGATGGGCGTCACGCGCCGCATGAGCCATTTCGACGATCCGTCGCTGCAGATCTGGTTCCAGATCGCCGCGTTCGGCGCGGTACTGGTCGCCATCGGCATCGCCGCGTTCCTGATCTGCATCTACGTGAGCTTCCGCAAGCGCGAGCAGCTGCGCGACGTCACCGGCGACCCGTGGGACGGACGCACGCTGGAGTGGTCGACGTCCTCGCCGCCGCCTGCGTACAACTTCGCCTTCACCCCCGTGGTGCACGACACCGACGCGTGGTGGGACATGAAGCAGCGCGGCTTCAAGCGTGCGGTGTCTGGCTTCCTGCCCGTGCACATGCCGAAGAACACGCCTGCCGGCGTGGTGCTGGCCGGCCTGAGCACCGCGTGCGGATTCGCGCTGATCTGGCACGTGTGGTGGCTGGCCGCCGCCTCGCTGCTGGGCGTCGTGGCGTACGCCATCTGGAACAGCTTCGATTACCACCGCGACTACCACATCCCCGCCGAGGAAGTGGCCGCAACCGAACACGCGCGCACCGCGCAGCTGGAGGCCGTCCGTGGCTGATTCCATCGCACTGACCCGTGAGGACGGCGCACCGGTGTTCCTGGACACGCAGGGTCGCCACCATCCGCAGAACGGCACGCTGCTCGGCTTCTGGATCTACCTGCTGAGCGACCTGATGGTGTTCGCGTGCCTGTTCGCGACCTTCGGCGTGCTGGGCCGCAGCTTCGCCGCCGGTCCGTCCGGCGCGGACCTGTTCGACCTCAAGCTCATCGCGGTCAACACCGCCGTGCTGCTGTTGTCGTCGATCACCTACGGCTTCGCGATGATCGCGATGCAGAACCGCCAGAAGAACGACGTGATCGGCTGGCTGGCGGTAACCGGCGTGCTGGGCCTGGCGTTCCTCGGCATCGAGGTGTACGAGTTCCACCACCTGATCCATCTGGGTGCGGGGCCGCAGCGCAGCGCCTTCCTGTCGTCGTTCTTCGCGCTGGTCGGCACCCACGGCCTGCACGTGCTGTTCGGCGTGATCTGGCTGGTGACGCTGTGCATCCAGGTGCGCAAGCACGGGCTGACGCGCGCCAACACCCGCCGCGTGGCCTGCCTGTCCATGTTCTGGCACTTCCTGGACGTCGTCTGGATCGGCGTCTTCACCTTCGTCTACCTGATGGGTTCGCTGCGATGAACGACCACGCACACCACGACCACGACGACGACTTCCTCGAGGACGGCGTTCCGCACGTCTCCGCGAAGGAGTACCTGACCGGCTTCGTGCTGTCGATCATCCTGACGGCCATTCCGTTCGCCCTGGTGATGGGCGATGTCCCGATCGGCAAGCCGCTGCTGATCATCGCGCTGCTGGTGTTCGCCGCCGTGCAGGTGGTCGTGCACATGGTCTACTTCCTGCACATGAACGCGAAGTCCGAGGGCGGCTGGAACGCGCTCGCGCTGATCTTCACCGTGGTGCTGGTGGTGATCGTGCTGACCGGCTCGCTGTGGGTCATGCACCACCTCAACGGCAACATGATGCCGGGCGTGCATGATATGCAGGAGATGATCAAGAACGCTCCATGAGCCGGCGTTCCGACGCTGCGCAATCCGCCCCGCGCGCGCCACGGCGCGCCGGAGCGCTGGTGGCGTTCGCCATCCTGCTGACGGTCGCCTTCGCCGGCTTCATGGCGCTGGGCGTGTGGCAGGTGCAGCGCATGGCGTGGAAGCACGACCTCATCGCCCGTGTCGATGCGCGCGTGCACGCGCAACCGGTTCCCGCACCGGCGCGTGCGCAGTGGCCCGCGATCTCCGATGCCGGTGACGCCTATCGCCGCGTATCCGTCACGGGTCGCTTTGTGCCAGGCATGGAAACGCGCACGCAGGCAGTCACCGAACTCGGCGCCGGCACCTGGCTGCTCGCGCCGCTGCAGACGGACTCCGGCGACTACGTGCTGATCAACCGCGGCTTCGTGCCGGCCGGCAAGGCCGCCGCAGATGCGCCCGCTGGCAACGTGACCGTGCAGGGCTTGCTGCGCATCAGCGAGCCGGTTGGCGGTTTCCTGCGACGCAACGATCCCGGGCAGGGCCGTTGGTACTCACGCGATGTCCTGGCCATCGCGCGATCGCACGGCTTGCCGGCCGATCGCGTGGCGCCGTTCTTCATCGACGCAGAGCGCGATCCCGCATTCAAGGGTTGGCCGCGTGGGGGCATGACGGTGGTGAAGTTCCGCGACTCGCATCTGTCCTACGCCTTGACCTGGTTCGGAATGGCGCTGCTGACCCTGGCGGGTGGCGTGTACCTGTTCGCGTCGGAACGCCGCTTGCGCCATGATCGGCGGCAGTAAATCGCGCCCGGCGACCATGCACGCACGAACCGACCAGGACGAAATGCCCGCCGAGGCGGCACGCAGGATCTTCGCCATGGGCGGCGCCCGCGACAGCGCGGGCCTGCGCAACATGCAGCAGCTGATCCAGCTGCGCTGGATCGCGGTGGTGGGGCAGGTCGCCACCATCCTGGTGGTGCACTACGGGCTGGACATCGCGCTGCCGCTGGGTTCGATGTTCGCGGTGTTGGCCGCGCTGGTCGTCTTCAATCTGGCCAGCCACCTGTGGTGCCGGCGGCGCGTGCATGTCTCCAGCGCCGCGCTGCTGGTGGCGCTGCTGGTGGACGTCGCGTCGCTGACGATCCAGCTGTATCTCTCGGGCGGCATCACCAATCCGTTCGTGTTCCTGTACCTGCTGCAGGTGGGGCTGGGCACGGTGGTGCTGCGCTCGCCGTGGAGCTGGGTCATCGCCGCGGCGGCTGCCTTCTGCGTCACCGGCCTGACGCTGGTCCGCACGCCGCTCGTACTGACGGTGGATCCCGCGTGGGGCCTGGCCGATCACTACGTGCAGGGCCTGCTGATCTGCTTCCTGCTGGTCGCTGCGTTGCTGGTGGTGTTCCTGACGCGCATCGGCCGCATCCTGCGCGAGCGCGACGCACGCCTGGCGGAACTGCGCCAGCGCGCAGCCGAGGAAGAACACATCGTGCGCATGGGCCTGCTTGCATCGGGCGCGGCGCACGAACTGGGTACGCCGCTGTCCACGCTGTCGGTGATTCTGGGCGACTGGCAACACCTGCCGACGATGGCCTCCGACGGCGAACTGCACAACGACGTGATCGAGATGCAGGCGCAGGTGGCGCGCTGCAAATCCATCGTCACCAACATCCTGCTGGCCGCCGGCGGACCGCGCGCCGAAGCGCCCACCGAAACCACGCTGAACGCGATGCTGGACGGCCTGGCGCACGAATGGCGCGAGGCACGCAATCCGGCCGTGTTCAGATACACCAACCGGTGCAGCGTCGACCCACGCATCGTGTCAGACGCCGGCCTGCGGCAGATGGTCTTCAACGTGCTGGACAACGCGCTGGAGTCCTCACCGCAGTGGGTAGCGCTGGATGCCGAGTGCAATGGCGATCAACTGATCATCGAAGTCAGCGACGCGGGCGCCGGTTTCGCCGGGGATATCCTTCAGCGCGTGGGCACTCCGTACAACACCAGCAAGGGCCGTCCGGGCGGCGGTTTGGGGCTGTTTCTCTCGGTCAATGTTGCGCGTACGCTGGGAGGCAGCCTCACGGCGAAGAACCGGCCGCAGGGCGGCGCGACCGTCACGATGACGCTGCCGCTGGCGGCCATTGCCATCGAGGATGAGCACGATGACGACCAGGACTGACCGCCGGCTGTTGATCGTCGAGGACGATGCGGCGTTCGCGCGTACGCTGGTCCGCTCGTTCGAGCGTCGCGGCTACCAGGTGCGTCATCTGGCGGGCGAGGAGGGCATGCCGGCGCTGCTGGAGGAATACGCCCCCACGCATGCCGTGGTCGATCTCAAACTCGCCGGCGGCGCGTCCGGGTTGTCTAGCGTGAAGCACCTGCACGCGTTCGATCCGGAGATGGTGATCGTGGTGCTGACCGGCTATGCGAGCATCGCGACCGCGGTGGAAGCCATCAAGCTCGGTGCACGCCATTACCTGGCCAAGCCGTCCAACACCGACGACATAGAAGCGGCGTTCCAGCGTGCGGCCGGCGACACGGAGGTGGAGCTCACCGAGCGCACCACGTCGATCAAGACGCTGGAGTGGGAGCACATCCACGAAGCGCTGGCCGCCAGCGACTTCAACATCTCCGAAGCCGCCAGACGCCTCGGACTGCATCGTCGCACACTGGCGCGGAAGCTGGAGAAGCGGCGGATCAAGTGAGGCGGGCAACAGCCGCCTCGCGGCGGATGTTTCAGTCCACGGTTCCGAAGCGGATCCGCACACCGCCTCCGGGCACGCCGTTGACCACGCCTATCTCGTCCGGACCGAACTGGTAGATCGCCGGCCACGTATGGCGGAAGCCGAACGGCCATGCCGGCTGCGGCACGCGCTGCCAGTGCGCGCCGTTGTTGTCGCTCCAGCTGACCTCGTTCTGGCACGAGGTCACGAAGGTCGTGCCGCGCGTGGTCGTGGTGACCTGCGGGCCGCAGCGCTGGTCCGCCAGCGGCGTGCCGAGCCCTTCCGGCCACGTGATGCCATCGGGCGACACTTTGGTGGACACCGGGCAGTGCTTGTCGTCGCCGCAGATTTCGAACACCAGCAGATAGCGGCCGTCTTTCATTCGTGACATCACCGGCATGCCGGGGCGCAGCCTGCCGCCGCCGGGTTGTGCGACGAGCACCGACCGGTCGCCCCAGGTCGCGCCGCCGTCGCGCGACAACCGTTGCGATACGACCTGGTTGTACGAAGGCGTGCCGTCCGCTAGGGTTTCGTCCGCGTAGAGCACCGAGAGCGTTCCGTCCGGAAGCAGGCTGAACACCGGCTCCCACACGCCGCGATCCTTGCGGCCCTTGGGTGATTCGTTGCGGTCGATGGTGCTGAGGAAGTGCCAGGTGCGCCCACCATCGTCGCTGGCGTGCACGTTGAGGCGGTACGATTTGCCGTCGATCAGCGAGCGCATGCCCAGCAGCACACGGCCACCGGGCAGTACCAGCAGTTCGCCGTTGTCGATCTTGCGGCCGGGCTCGGCGACGGTGGACAGCTGCTTCCACTCGCGGCCGCGTTCATCGCCTGCATGGATGGTGAGCGTGCTGGGTGCGTTGTCATGGAAGCGCGTGGTCACCGCGAGCCAGCGACCGTCCGGCAGGCGCGCAAGACGCCCCCATGCCGCCTTGCTGTCGGCGATGGTTGCGGTGTCGGTCCATCGCACGGCGGCAGTCGCGGAGGATGCAATGGCGGCAAGTGCGAGCACGAGGGCACCGCGGCGCAGCAGGGTGAGCGGATCCATGGCGCTCACCAGAACGTCGCGTACAGCGCGATGAGGATCGCCAGCACCGCCAACGATGCGACGTTGAATGACGGCGCCGTCGCGTAGCTGACGTCGTCGGTGCGGATGCGGTCGCGCTGGCCGCTCGGAGACGTCATCAACGCAACCACCGTCGCCAGCGCGAACGAAAGCAGGAACACCGCGCCGATGCGATCCATGAAAGGCAGGGCAGGCCATGCCAGCTTGAACGCCAGCGACAGCACGAACGAGCTCACGGCCGCCGTCAGCGCGCCGGCTTCGTTCGCCCGCTTCCAGAACAGGCCCTGCAGGAAGATCACCACGATGCCGGGAGTGAAGAAGCCGGTGAATTCCTGGATGTACTGGAAGCCCTGGTCGAAGCTGCCGAGCAGCGGGCGCGCCGTGAGCACCGCGACGATGATGGACACGGCCGCGGTGATGCGGCCCACCCGCACCAGCCGCGCCTGAGATGCTTGCGTGTTGCGCTTGGCATAGAAGTCCAGCGTGAAGATGGTGGCCACCGAATTGATCTTGGAGGCCAGCGACGCGACGATCGCCGCGACCAGCGCCGCGAACACCAGGCCGAGCACGCCGCTGGGAAGCAGCCGCATCATGGTCGGATAGGCGGCGTCGGGCCGCTCCAGGTTCGGCGCGAGCATCACGGCGGCGATGCCGGGCAGCACCACGATGACCGGCATCAGCAGCTTGAGGAACGCGGCGAACACCACGCCCTTCTGCGCCTCGCGGATGTCCTTGGCAGCCAGGGCGCGTTGGATGATGTACTGGTTGAAGCCCCAGTAGCTCAGGTTGGCGATCCACATGCCGCCGATCAGCACCGACAGCCCCGGCAGATCCTTGTAGAAGGGATTGTCCGGCGACAGGATCATCTCGAACTTCGTCGGCTGCTGCTGCACCAGCCGCGTGAATCCCTCGACGATGCTGCCGTCGCCGATCTGCCCCAGCGTGATGCCGGTGACCAGCAGGCCGCCCAGCACCAGCAGCGTGACCTGCACGATGTCCGTAAGTGCCACCGCCTTGAGACCGCCGTAGAGCTGGTACGCCAGCGCGAACGCGCCCAGCAGCACCAGCGCCACGGTCTGGTCCAGTCCGGCCACCTGTGACACCGCGATGGATCCCAGCCACAGGATCGAGGTGAGATTCACGAACACGTACAGGCCCAGCCAGAACACCGCCATCAGCGTGCGGATGCGGTTGCCGTAACGTTCCTCGAGGAACTGCGGCATCGTGGTGACCTGGTTGCGCAGGAAGATCGGCAGGAACCACTTGCCGACGATCAGCAGCGTCACCGCGCCCATCCATTCGTACGATGCGATGGCCAGACCGATGGCGTAGCCGGAGCCGGACATGCCGATGATCTGTTCGGCCGAGATGTTGGCCGCGATCAGCGATGCGCCGATGGCCCACCACGGCAGGGCGCGGCTGGCGAGGAAGTAGTCCTGCGCGGACTTCTGGTGTCCCGCCTTCTCGCGCGAGACCAGCTGCGCGAGGATGAAGATGCCCGCCAGATAGGCCAGCACGATACCGACGTCGAGGGTGGATAGGCTCATTCGTGGATCTCTGGAGTGATGGGTCGTCAGCGACGCGCTACGGCGTCGGGATCACCGGCAAAGCGCGGCTCGGGCAGGCCGCGCACGCCCGGCTCGAATGCGAACACGTCGCCTGCGTGGCGATCGATGGCGCGCGTGACGACATCCATGCCGTCGTGCGCACTGGTGAAATAGAGGGTGTCGAGTTGCGCGCCGCCGAACGCAGGGCGGGTGGGCTGCGCGGTGGGAACGGCGACAACGCGGTCCTCGCGACCGTCGGGCAGGTAGCGCACCAGCCGCGATGCGCCCCATTGCGCATTCCACACACCGCCTTGGGCATCCACCGCGGAGCCGTCGGGCTCGCCTTCGCCATCGCCCAGGTCGACGAAGGTGGACACCGGGCCCATCTCATCGCCGTAGGCACACTGCTCGATGCGCTTGCGCAGCGAGTCGCAGAAGTAGAGCGTCGCGCCATCCGGACTGAAGGCGACGCTGTTGGCGATGGCGACGCGCGGAAGCGGCAACGCCTCCAGCGTCAGGTCCTGATTCAGCCGGAAGAAACCACCGAGCGGCTGCTTGGGTCCGTGGGCGGGTTCGTGCAGTGTGCCGAACACGAAGCGGCCCTGGCGGTCGCACGCACCGTCGTTGGCGCGCGTGTCCGGCCCGGAGTCGATGCGCCGGATCTCGCGCAGTTCGCCCGATGCGAGATGGAAGAACGCCAGGCGCGATGCGAGCGCCAGCAGCAGCCAGCCATCCGCCTCGCACAGCGCGAACGAGGCCAGGCGCTCCGGCATCGGCCAGCTGCGCACGGCGCCGTCGGCCGGCACATAACGCCACAGCATCGCGTCCTGGATGTCCGTCCAGTACAGCGCCTGCGCGCGCGGGCACCACAGCACGCCTTCGCCGAGCCGATTGCCGGCCTGCACCGCGATCCGCACGTCCACGTTCAGACCCAGCCGCCGTCGACGATGAAATCCTGGCCGGTGCACATGCGGCTGTCGTCCGCGGCCAGGAACAGCGCCATGCGTGCAAGGTCCTGTGGCTGCAGGTGGCCGGGCAGGCATTGGGCGCGACGGATCTGCGCTTCACCTTCTTCATCCAGCCACAGTCGCCGCTGCTTCTCGGTGATCACCCAGCCCGGTACCAGCGCGTTGATGCGGATGCGGTCGTGCCCCAGTTCGCGTGCGAGGCCGTTGACCAGGCCGTGCACCGCGGACTTGGCCATCGCATACATCGGATAACCGGCGTTCTTGATCATCCAGCCGGTGGAGCCCAGGCAGATCACCGACCCGCCACCAAGCGCCCGCATGTCGTCGACCACGGCCTGCGTCGCGAAGTACTGATGACGCAGGTTGACCGCGATGTTGCGTTCGAATTCGGCGGCGGTGGTCTGGCCGAAGGAGTGCCGCACGTCGTTGGCCGCGTTGTTGACCAGCACGGCGATCCGACCGATGTGCTCCCGCGTCTGGGCGATGGCCGTGTGCAGCGCGTCGAGGTCGGTCACGTCGCAGCGCAGGTAGATGGGTGTGTGCTCGACATCGGCAAGCCCGTCGATCAGAACCTGCGTGCCTGCGTCGTCGATGTCCAGGAACGCGACCCGCGCGCCCTGTCGGGCGAAATGCTCGACGAAGCTCGCACCGATGCCAGTGGCGCCCCCGGTGATCAGCACCGCGCGCCCGGCGAGGCTGGGATAGCGGGCCATGTTGTCCTGCGCAACCTCTGCAGTCATGGTCGGAGTCACCATTCCGCCACGCTGCCGTCGGCGTGGCGCCAGATCGGATTGCGCCAGCGATGGCCTTCGGCGGCGCGTTCGTTCACATAGTCCCGGTTGATCTCGATACCCAGGCCCGGCGCGGAGGGGATGGTCACGTAGCCATCCTGATAGGCAAACGGCGCGCGATCGGTGAGGTAGTCCAGCAGGTCGTTGTTGGCGTTGTAGTGGATGCCCAGGCTCTGCTCCTGGATGAAGGCGTTGTAGCAGACCGCATCCAGTTGCAGGTTCGCGGCCAGCGCAATGGGACCCAGCGGGCAGTGCAGGGCCAGCGCGACGTCGTAGGCTTCGGCCATCGCGGCGATCTTGCGCGTTTCGGTGATGCCACCCGAATGCGACGGATCGGGCTGGATGATGTCCACGCCGCCGGTCTGCAGCACGCGCTTGAAGTCGAAACGCGAGTACAACCGCTCGCCCAGCGCGATGGGCGCGGGCGAGATGGCTGCCAGCTCCGGGATCGCCTCCAGATGCTCGGACAGCACGGGCTCCTCGATGAACATCAGGCCGAACGGCGCCAACTCGCGCATCAGCACCTTCGCCATCGGCTTGTGCACGCGACCATGGAAGTCCACCGCCAGCCCGACCTCGCGGCCCACCGCATCGCGCACCGCCTGCACGTTCTCCAGCACGCGCGACACCTTCTCGTGTGTGTCGACGAACTGCACTTCCTCGGTGGCATTCATCTTGACCGCACTGAACCCGCGCGCGACGGCTTCCTTCGCCGCGCTTGCGGTCTCGGCCGGGCGATCGCCGCCGATCCACGAGTACACACGGATGCGGTCGCGCACGCGGCCGCCCAGCAGCGCATGCACGGGCAGGCCGAGCGCCTTGCCGTGGATGTCCCACAACGCCTGGTCGATGCCGGCCAGCGCGCTCATCAGGATCGGTCCGCCGCGGTAGAAGCCGCCGCGGTACATGACGTTCCAGTGGTCCTCGATGAGGCGCGGGTCCTTGCCGATCAGGTAATCCGAAAGCTCGTCGACGGCGGCCGCAACGGTGTGCGCGCGACCCTCGACGATGGGCTCTCCCCAACCGGTGACGCCGGCGTCGGTGTCGATGCGCACGAAACACCAGCGCGGCGGCACGAGGAAAGTGGAAATGGCGGTGATCTTCATGCGTGGGGTCCGTGCTCGTTGCGTGCGTCGGTGAAGTGCGTGGGTTCAGAGATTGATCGCGTTCCAGCCATCGACGAAGGCGCGTGCGCGACGCGCGACTTCCGTCGCGTCCGTGCCCGGCGCGTACAGCGCCGAGCCGATGCCGAAGCCGGCCGCGCCGGCATTGCGATAGGGCGTCATGTTGTCGGGCGTGATGCCGCCGACGGGCAACAGCGCGGTGCCCTTGGGCAGCACGCTCGACCATGCCTTCAGTACGGACGGTGGCAATTGTTCGGCGGGAAAAAGCTTCAGCGCATCGGCGCCGGCCGCGAGCGCGGCGAAGGCCTCGGTCGGCGTCGCGACACCGGGCGTGCAGACGAGCTCCGCCGCCTTGGCGGCGCGGATGACGGCGGTGTCGCCATGCGGCATGACGATCAGCTTTCCGCCGGCTTCCTTCACCTGTCCGACCTGTTCGGTCGTGAGCACGGTGCCGGCGCCGACCAGGCAGCGATCGCCGAACTCGCGCGCGAGCAGCGCGATGCTGTCCAGCGGCTGCGGCGAATTGAGCGGGACTTCGATCACGCGGAAACCGGCGTCGAACAGTGCGGTGCCGACGGCCAATGCGTCCTGCGGGGTGAGCCCGCGCAGGATCGCAACCAGGGGAAGGGGTTGCAGCCAGGCGGTGCTCATGCGCACTCCGTCAGGTTGTGGACTTGCTTGCCGGAAGCTACCGCGCCGACTTGCGCGCGCGTCCTCGTCCTTTGATGTTGGCGCGCGAGTCGACGATCATGCCGTGCATCGCCTCGCGTGCGGATTCGGGGCGTTTCAGCCGGATCGCGTCGTACACCGCGAAGTGCCGCGGCAGCGAGTACTTGAAGTCCACCGCCGTCTTCGCCGACAGCAGGAAGTACGCACCCAGCGCGGTGTCGATCACCGAGAACAGCGAACCCATCAGCTCGTTGTTGGCCGCATCCAGCACGCACTCGTGGAATTCCAGGTCGGCCTTGGCCCACGCGTCCAGGTCGGCCGCGGCGTCCATCGCCTCGTACGCCGCCTTGATCCGCGCCAGTTGTTCCGGCGTGCGCTTGCGCGCCGCCGCTGCCGCCGCCGCCGGTTCGATGATCTCGCGCATCTCCACCAGCTTCTCGACGAAATCCTCCGTCGGCATCGACGCGCAGCGCCACGCCAGGATGTCCGCGTCCAGCTGGTTCCAGTAGCGCGTGTCGCGCACGCGCGAACCGGTCTTCTGCTTGGTCTCGATCAGGCCCTTGGAGCCCAGCACCTTCAGCGCCTCGCGCAGGGCAGTGCGGCTGACGGCCATGCGCTGCGCCAGTGCTTCCTCGCGCGGCAGCAGTTCGCCCGGCTTGATCTCGCCACTGACGATCATCCGGCCGATCTCCTGGATGACCTGGTTGTGCAGGTTCCTTACCGCAATCTGTCTCACTGGGCCCCCGATGCGGCGCATCCCGCGTCGCTCCTATTATCCGACAATAGGGGTATAGCATGAGTTCGGCTGCGCGTATCGCCTCGAGGTTCATGGCGATGCAGGCCTGCTCTTCGGGATATCAACCTGCAGCCAGTCGTAATCGACAGGGCGGTCCGGGTTGGACACGACGATGCGGTTGTGCCCGGCCTTGAGCGGCGCGGTGAATTTCGCCTCGCGCCAATCTTCCGATGTTGTCGGCTCGACGCCGCCGCTGGCCGCTGCGCCGTTGACCAGCAACTGCGGCGCCGCGGCGAAGCCGATGTCGGCGAAACGCACGGTCAGCTCGCGCGTACCAGGCTGGCCGATCACGACGTCGAACGTCAGGTCTGCGTCCTTGCCGCTGGCCAACCGCACCTTGCGATAGGCCGACGCGTCGACGTTGTCGATCTGCGCACCGCCGCGACGCACGGCGTCCTCGGCTTCGTAGCGGTTCAACGCCAACGGTGCGGAGGCGAACAGGATCTCGTTGGTGTCGTCCGGTGCGGGCGCATTCGCGGTCGAGGACGACGTGACGTGAAGCAGCCGGCCGTCCTCGCGCATCACCATCGCCTGTGTCCATCCGGCGTGGATGTTGCCCGTGCGTTTGCGCACCGGCGCGCCGGCTTCCCACCACGGGCCGCGACCGCCGTCGGCGTTCCAGTAGAACGTGCGACCGCCGGAATCGCCGCCACCGCCGGCGCGCTGCGCGGCCACGACGATCACGCCATCGGGCGTCTCGCCGGGCAGCCAGCGGATGGTGGGGCAGGCGGCGGGCCATGCGCCCGACGCAGTCTGGATCGGCGTGCCGCGATCATCCGGTGCGCCCCAGTCCAGGCCATCGCGACTGAACTTGATGTGCACCTGGCCATTGCGTGCGCCCGCGGGGCTTTGAACGGCGGTGTTGTCGATGTTCTCGTAGACCATCGCGTAGCCGCGGCCGGGGATGCGCTCGACGATGGCCATGCCGGGACGTTCGACACCGCCGGGCAGGGCGACGTCGAACACTTCCTTGCCCCAGGTGCGGCCGCCATCGCTGGACACGCGGTGCGCCAGCAGCTGGTTGAAGCCCTGCGCTTTGTGCTGCTCGGTCGAATAGAAGACAACCATGCGGCCGTCGTCGAGCACGACGATGTATGGCTCCCACACACCCTTGTTCAGGCGGTCCGACGGTTGGCCGCCGCCCCGGACGATACTGCTGCGATACGTCCACGTCCTGCCGCCGTCGCGGCTGGCGTAGAGCTGCAGGTCCTGGTCGGTGATGGGCCCGCTACCGTCGCGACGGATCGCGTTCGCCGCCAGCATCAACGTGCCGGCAGGAAGGTCGCCGCTGCTGCGCGGCAGTTCGCTCAGGTGCGGCTGCCAGCGCAACGCCCACGAGGTGTCGCCGCGATGTGCCGACTCGTCGACCGTGCCGATGCGCGTGAACGAATCGCCGTCATCCCGGCTTTCGAACAGCGGCACATTGCCGGGATCGGACGGCTCGTACACCAGCAGCAGGCGGCCGTTGTCGCCCGCAGCGGGCTGGTGTGCGAGCTTCACCGCCGACGCATAACCGATGCCTGGCGCCAGCCGTTGCCCGACGACCGCGTCGGGCACGTCCGCCAGCGCCGCACCCGTGCACAGCAGCACGGGCGCGAGGACGGGCAGCATGCGTCGCGCGGGGGAGGGCGCGCGTCGCATCACAGCTTGAACCGGTAACCCAGGCCGATGGTCTGGTCCTGGAAGCGGATGTCACGCGGACGTGTGTCGCCATCGCCCCAGAACTGGTGCAGGTTCTCGCCCAGCAGGTTGGTGGCCGACAGGACCACCGTCTGCCTCGGCGTCACGTCGTAGCTGACCGAGAAGTCCAGCGAGCTGGCCGGTTCGACCTGGTCCTCGTTGCCGGCCACGGTAGGCTGGGTGAAGAAGTCGATGTAACGGCTGCGGTATCCGTAGGCCAGTCGTGCCGAGAAGCCGAAGTTCTCGTAAAACAGCACGGCGTTGTAGTTGTTCTTCGACACGTTCTGCAGCGGGCGCGACACTTCCGGCCCGCCGATGAACTGCGGCGAGCGCGTCGAGCCGTCGATGTAGGTGTAGTTGAACTGCGCACCCAGGCCGCTCCACGCACCCGGCAGGAAGTCGAACGTCTGCTGCCAGGCGAACTCGACGCCCTGCAGGTGGCCGCTGCCGGCGCTCTGCGGGGACGACAGCTCGAAGTTCTCGCCGCCGATCACCGCATTGGTGACGTAGTTCTGGATGTAGCCGTCGATGTCGCGGTAGAACAGACCCAAACTCGCGTAACCGACCGGCGAGAAGTACCACTCGACCGAAGCGTCGTAGTTGATCGACTCGATCGGCGTCAGGTCCGGGTTGCCGCTGGAGGCGATGCCCGCGCGGTTGATCGTGCCGGGGTTGAGCGAGATCGACGGGTTGAGCGCACCGAAATCCGGATAGCTCAGCGTCTTGGCGGCCACCAGCCGAAGCTGCCATTCATCGCTGAAGTGCAGGTTCATGCTGGCGTTGGGCAGCGTGTTGGTGTCCTTGGTGTTGCGCGAGATCGGGCTGTAGACGCCGGTAGACGCATCGAACGAGAACGCGTTGAGGTCACGCTCGACACGCTCCACGCGCACGCCAACCAGGCCGTCCACGGGAATGCCGAACATCTCCACGTCGTACTTGGCCTGCAGGTAACCGGCCAGCTTCTCCTCGCCGATGTCGAAGAATCGGCCCGGGTTTTCCGCCGCCAGGCCCGGCTGCAGGCCGTACAGCGTGCGCAGGTAGTCGGCGCTGTCGATCAGCGTGTCGTAGCAGGGCGTCAGCCACTTCTGGTGCAGCGCCTCGTTGCCGCGCTTGCTGCAGAAGAAGTCCAAGCCCGGCAGGCGCGCGATGACCTGGTTGGCCGGGTTCGGATTGGCGGTGATGTTGCCGGTGCCGGCACCGCCGGGCGGCGGCGTGGAGATCTCGACGCTGCCTTTCGCCTCGGCGCTGCGGTCCGCATAGCGCAGGCCGAACTGCAGCGCTTCGATCGGTCCGTCGTTGAACACGAAACGGCCGTCGCCGCGCCAGGCGTTCTCCTCGCCGTACGAGTAACCCCAGGTCTGGAACAGGCCGTTGAGGTAGAAGCGCGAGGGATCCAGCGCCGGATCGCCCTGCAAGTACCAGTTCTGGTGGCGTCCAGACGTGCCTTCCCAAACGGTGGTGATGGGGCCGCTGAGGAAGGTGTCGATGATGAAGTTCTCGTCACGGTAGTAACCGGACGTGCGCGAGAACTCGGTGGACAGGTGCAGCTGGTCGCCGTCCCACTTCAGGCCGAGCGCGTTCTGGATGTCCTGGCCACGCTGCTTGTGCGCCTGGGTGCTGGTGGCCGCGTAGGTGTCGCCCGTCCACACGCCGTTGGATGCATCGCAGATGGTCTGGCCGGCCAGAGCGCCTTCGAGCTGGTTCGGATAGCAATGCCCGGTCACGCCGAGTTGCGAAGGCGCGACCACGCCGACCGGGAAGGTGAAGTAGAAGGCGTTCGCGTAGCTGTCGCGCACCCAGTCGTACAGGCCTTCCAGGTACACCTCGGTGTCTTCGCGCGGCTTCCACTGCAGTGCGTAGTTGAACGCGCCACGCTCGCGGTAGCCGTCGTTGTACGAGGTGCCCCAGCCGTTGGGCGCCGCGATGAGGTTGCCCTCCGCGGTGCGGATCGGCTGGCCGGTGCCGTCGGTCACGACCTTGGGAAAGTCTCCCCACACGGCGTCGTACGCGTAGTCCTTGGCGAGGTAGCCGAAGTTCACCAGCGCGCCGAACTCGCCGGCGTCGGTGTCCCAGCGGTTGCTCAGCAGCAGGCTGGCGTTGGGGTCGACGCTGCCGCCGTACTTGCTGTGCGTTGCGGTATAGGTGCCGGCGATCTCGCGGCCATCGAAATCGAACGGACGACGCAGCTGGATGTCGACAAGACCGGCAATGCCGCCGAGTGGGAGGGAGGCCTCGGAAGTCTTGTAGACGCTGAGTGTCCTGACCGCGGTCGCCGGCAGGTTCTGGAAGGCGTAGCCACGGCCGGAGGCGCTGAAGATCTCGCGACCGTTGAGGGTGCTGATGACATTGGGCAGGCCGCGGATCACCACGTTGGTGGCCTCGCCCTGGTTGCCCTGCGCGATCTGCACGCCGGTCACGCGCTGCAGCGCGTCGGCGACGCTGTTGTCGGGCAGCTTGCCGATGTCCTCGGCCACGATCGAATCCACGACCATGTCCGAGTCCTGCTTGATGGTCTGGGCGGTCTGCAGGCTCTCGCGCAGCGAGGCGGTCACCACCACGGTGTCCAGGTCGGTCGCCTGCTGCGCTCCGGCCTGGTCCTGGCTGGTGGCAGCCGGTTGCTGCGCAGGTGCGTCCTGCGCCAGGGCGAGGTGCGGCAGCATCAATGCGGACAGGATCGAGAGCGACAGCAGCGAGCGTGGAAAGCGTCGGTTCATGGCTTCGTCTCCGGACGAATGCATGAGCGTCCCGGACCGGTCGCGCATGGCGACCGGCGGAGGCTCGGGTCAGAGGGCGGGAACTTCGTTCTTGGGGGCCTTGGTGAGCGCGCGGATGATCTCGATCTCGCGCGCCCGGTATGGCTTTCCGTCGCCATGAAGCAGATCGTGGAACCAGAGCGTCGGCGGCTTCTGCGTGTACGGACGTTCCCACGAATCCCACGGGAACCGCGTCTGGGTCTTGCCGTCGACGAAGCCCCAGTTGTACATGCCCACGTTGAGGCGCTTGGCTACCGGCAGCACGCCGTCGATGGTCGAGCCTGCGCCGCGGGCGAGGTATTCGGTGCACAGCAGCGGACGCCCGTACACCTGCAGTTCGCGCACGCGCTGTTCGAAATCCTCCGGCCACGCGTAGGTGTGGAACGAGATCACGTCGGACAACTCGATCTGCGCCTTCTCGACGCGGTTGAGCTTGTCGAGCTTGTTCCAGTCCGGGTTGTGCCACAGCCCGCTGGTCAGCGGCTGGGTCGGATTCTGCGAGCGCGCCCAGGCGAACACCTTGGGCAGCAGCTCGGCCACGCGGTCGAACTTGTGCTTGCTTTCGCGCGGCTGGTAGAAGCCGCTGCCGCCGCCCTCGTTGTCCGGTTCGTTCCACACGTCCCAGACGAGCACGCGCTCATCCTTGCCGAACGTGCCGACGATGTCCTTCACGTAGCCCTCCAGGCGCGCGTGCTGGTGCGGATCGTCCAGTGCCGCGGTGCCGGGGCCCTGCACCCAGCCGGAGTTGTGCACGCCGGGAATCGGCGGGCGTTGCGGTCCGAGCTTCGGATCCGGGTCCCAGCACGAATCGAACAGCACCAGCATCGGCTTGATGCCGTGCCTGGCCGAGATCTGCAGGAAGGTCTCAAGGCGCTTCTTGAAGCCCGTCGGATCCTGGTGCCAGGCGAGGTCGTGCAGGAACACGCGCATGGTGTTCATGCCCATGTCGGCGGCCCAGCCCAGTTCCAGGTCGATGCGCTTGGGATCGAACGTATCGGCCTGCCACATCTCCAGCTGGTTGATGGCATTGGCCGGGATGTAGTTGCTGCCCACCAGCCACGGCTGGCGCTCGTACCATGCGTTGGCCTGCGCCTCGGACCAGCGCGCGCCTTCGGCGGCATGCGCGGCGGGCATTGCCGGAACCTGCGCGCCCACGACCATCAATGTCGCCAGCAGGTGGGGTAACCACTTCAACATCGGGAACGTCTCCTCTCCTGGATGGATTCGGGGCATGCCTCCGGCATCCACGACGGCCTCGGCCATCGCGCTGCAGTGGCGCCACGTTGGTTGCCGGTTCGACCGGTCTTGTTCAGCGGGTCTTGCGTGAGCCCTGGTCGGTGGTGAACCGGTAAACCATGCGGTTCACGTACTGCTGGCCAGGGGTGAGGCGCGCCGAACCGAAGGCAGGCTGGTTCGGCGTGTCGGGGAACAACTGCGGTTCGAGCACGAAGGCGTCGCCCTGCCGGTACACGCGGCCGCTCTTGCCGACCGTGGTGCCATCCAGGAAGTTGCCGGAATAGAACTGCAGGCCGGGCTGCGCGGACGAAAGCGTCATCACGCGGCCCGAGCGCGGGTCGTGCACGCGCGCCACTTCGCGCATCTGCTTCGACGGCGTGCGGCTGATCACCCAGTTGTGGTCGTAGCCGCGGCCGCGCAGCAGTTGCGTTTCCGAGCCGGTGCGCAGGTCGCGGCCGATGGGCTTGGCCGTGCGGAAGTCGAAGACCGTGCCGGCCACCGGCGTGATCTCGCCGGTGGGAATGAGCGTGGCATCCACCGGCGTGTAGGCATCGGCGTGGATCGTCAGCTCGTGGTCCATCGCCGTGCCGGAGCCTTCGCCGGACAGGTTCCAGTAGGCGTGGTTGCTCAGGTTGACGATGGTCGGCGCATCGGTGGTGGCGCGATATTCGATCGCCAGCTCGCCATTGCCTTCCAGCGCGTACGTCGCGGTTACAGTCAGCTTGCCGGGGTAGCCCTGGTCACCGGCCGGGCTGACGTAACGCAGCGTGGCGCGGTCGGGTTTGGCATCGACGACTTCCCACACCACCTTGTCGAAGCCGCGCGTGCCGCCGTGCAGGCTGTTGGGTCCGTCGTTGGTCGGCACCGTGTAGTCGCGACCATCCAGCGTGAACCTGCCCTTGGCGATGCGGTTGGCGAAGCGTCCGACGACGGTGCCGAAGTACTGCGGCTTGGCCAGCGTCGCGTCGAGGGTGGCATCGGCCAAAACTACGTCCGCGTTGCGGCCCTCGCGGTCGGGAACCTCCAGGGAGTGCAGGGCGGCGCCCAGCGTCAGCACGCGCGCCTGCACGCCGGAACCGTCACGCAGCGTGATCGATTCGACCTTCGTGCCGTCGGCCAACGAACCCACCACGGCACGCTCCTGCGCGCTTCCCGTCGTCGTGGCGGCCAGCGCCATTGCGCCTGCGCACCAAACAGCGATCCCCTTGCCAAGCCCCATCACTCTTGACCTCCCAACGGTGTGGAACAGACAAAAACATATAATCAGACAATATGCACGTTGCGATGCAGCACGGGCCGCGGGGAGGTGTCGTGTCGCATGCGCATCAAGCGGCCAGACGCATGCGAAACGGCACGATGCGCGTCACGTCGCAGTGCGGCGGTGCGCGATCCGGACACTCCCGCTCAGCGCAGCCGAGCGTCGATCTCCACGAAGCCGCGCGCGATCGCATCGGCCGAGGCGAGGCTTTCCGACGCGAGCCCCAGCTCGCTCAATCCCGCGCCGTACAGTGCGCAGACCGCTGGGGAACCGACCATCGGCACGACGGCATCGCGGGCCTGCGGAAACAGGTTGAGTGCGTCGGCGATCTCCGAACCAATCAGCAGCCCGCGCAGGTAGGAGCTCGCATCGGCGCGGTCCAGTGCGCCGCGGATCACCCGCGCCCGCACGCCGAACAGCAGGGCGCCAAGCCCGAGCGTGCGTTCGGCCGCGGTGCGCACGCCTTCGCGGAACGCGGGACCGTCGCTGGCCGTCCCGTCGACGACCGACGAGAGCAGCCCGCTCGCCGTGAGGCGGTCGTAGATCTCGCCCGACATCGCGGTCATGAATTCGAGGATGCGGCCATCCTCGATGCGCACCCATTTGGTGTGCGTCCCGGGCAGCGCCACCATCCTGGCGGCGCCGAGCTGGCCGCTGGCCAGCAGGCCGAACAGTTCGGTCTCTTCGCCGCGCATCACGTCGGGTGCGTGGTCGCGCGTTCGCACGCACGCCATGCCGGGTACGACCTGCAGCGACAGGCGTCCGATCGAGGTCGGCACCAGATGCCGGCACAGTTGTTCGGGGCCCGCAGGGCAGTCGACATAACCCGCGTCGAGCCAGCCGACGTTGGAGCCGATCATTCCCGCGGCATATGCGCGCTGCACGCTGGGCCAGCGCGCGTGGACACGATCGCCCAGTTCCGCCATGCCGTCGCGCTGCAGCGATGCCACGCCGGCCGGCGCTTCCAGTGTGTCGATCACGACGCCGTCGCGTCCGATCAGATGGGCGCGGAAGTTTGAGCTTCCCCAGTTGATGCCGATGATCGCGTCCGCATGCGTTTCGCTCATTGACCTGGCCTGTTGGAACGACGCATCGCGCCGGATGCCGCGGAACGCGTGCTGCGTCGCGGCTTGTCAATTTGTCTGATTATATGGTTATGTCCGTCAGGCTACGCAACGGGCGCCGTCACCGACGTGCGTCATCGATGAACCAGGCATTCCGCTGCACGTCGGCGGGAGGAGACTGCATGTCGAACCGGTGGAATCGTGTGATCGCAGGTGCGCTGATGCTCACCGGCATGACGTCCGTGGCCGCGCAGCAGGACACGTTCACCAATCCGCTGCTGCCCTCCGGCCCCGATCCGTGGATCGTCCATCACGGCGACAGCTACTACTACATGAGCACGCACGGCAACCGGCTGGCGATCCGCCGGACCGCGGACATCACGAAGCTCGCGCAGGCGCAGGAAGTCACGGTGTGGACGCCGCCGAAGACCGGCCCGAACGCGCAGTCCATCTGGGCACCGGAACTGCATCGCATCGACGGCCGCTGGTACATCTACTACACGGCGGCAGCGAGCGGTCACGACGACGATGCGCATCGCGGCGTGTTCGTGCTGGAGAACGCGAGCGAGGATCCGACGCAGGGCAGGTGGATCGACCGTGGCCGCCTGAAGACGCAGCACACGGGCATCGACGGCACCACGTTCGTGCACGGCGGCAAGCGGTATTTCGTGTATTCGCCCTACGTGGGGCCGGACAGCGTGCTGTCCATCGTGGCGATGGCCAATCCGTGGACGCTGACCGGCAGCGAGACCATCATCGCGAGGCCGGATCAGGCCTGGGAGCGGCAGGGCGGGAGGCAGATCCTGGAAGGGCCCGAGTTCCTGCTCGGACCTAGGGGCGATCTGTTCCTCTCGTACTCGGGCAGCGCATGCTGGTCGGACGACTACGCGATCGGCCTGCTGCATGCGCCGCCCGGCAGCGATCCGCTCAAGGCTTCGTCGTGGACCAAGGCGCCGAAGCCGATCCTCGCGAAGAATCCGGAGCAGGGCGTTTACGCGCCCGGTCACAACGGATTTTTTGAGGCGAGCGATGGCACCACGTGGATCGTGTATCACGCCAATCCGGGTCCCGACATGAAGTGCACCGCGAAGCGCTCGCCGCGCATCCAGCCCGTGCGCTGGAATGCCGACGGCCGACCGAAGCTGGATCCGCCGCCCGGCGCCGGAACCGCGCTGAAGGCGCCGCCGCACGCGAAGCGGTGACACCTGCTACGTACGTCGTCCCCGGTGACACCATCGATGCGGCTCACCCGTCCTTAACGCCCGATCCACAATGGTGTGCGCGCAACGTCACGCGGACCAGGACGGCCGACGATGCGCAGAAGCTTGCCGTGGTGGATGTTGATCGCAACGCTGGCGGCTTGCACGCACGGCGCGTCGCGCAGCACGTACGAGCGGCTGTTGCTGTATCGCGAACATGCGGGCCCGCCCGTCGCCTCGGTGCAGCTGGATCACGCCGCAGGCAAGCACGAGTGGACGCCGCTGGGCGACCGGGCGCTCACGGTGTGGCCGAGCGACGACGTCGGGTACCTGCTCGAGTTCCGCACTCCGTGCCCTTCGATCCTCACCGCAATGCGCGTATGGATCACCAACGCGCGCGGACAGGTCGCGGCCCGCGCGGACAGCGTGATGACGCGCAGCGGTTCGGGCACTGCCGCGGGCGCATGCCGCATTGCGACGATCCGCCCGGTGGACGGCCGATCGCTGGGCGAAGCCAAGCGCGATCTGCGCGAGGCCGAACTCGTGGATCGTCCCGCAGGCTCTGCGAACGAGTAAACCGCACGGAACATTCAACTTCCCGACACGGGAGGTGATGCCGGCGCCGGTGTCCGCCCCGAAATCCGATCGGCGATGGCGAGCACCAGCGCCGACAAAACCAGCGTGCCGTGTATCGCCGTCATCCAGATCAGCACGTCCCGATCCAGCGCCTTGCCTTCCTCCAGCTTCATGAAGACGCGCAGCAGCGCGATGGCCGAGATGGCCGTGATCGAGCCCATCAGCTTCATCTTCATGCCGCTGAAGTCGACCGTGCCCATCCACGCCGGGCGCTTCTCCTGTCCGGATTCGATCCGGGCGACGAAGTTCTCGTAACCGGCCAGGATCACGATGAGCAGGAGGTTGGCGACCAGCGACAGGTCGATCAACGCGAGCGCCATCAGGATCGCCGCGGTGGGGGTCAGGTCGAACAGGTTGAACAGGTGCAATGCGAGTTCGCGCAGGAAGACGAACAGCAGCGCGAGCAGGGCCAGTGCGAGTCCGAAGTAGAACGGGGCCATCAGCCAGCGCGCATCGAAGAGACTGCGTGACAACACCCGGTTGAACAGTCGGCCCAGACCGCTCATTGCGTCACCTCTCCTTGGCCCGGCGCAGTTGGACCGCGGCCGTCCCCGGCAGCAGTAACGCCCCGGCGCGTCAAACCGGCGTGAATCGGCGTGCCGGCGGTCACGACCTCTTCACGAGGTCGCGACGTGGCCACGCATCTACTGCGTTTCGACGTGGACATGGCGTTCACGCGCGTCGATGGCAGGAACGCGGCGCATGGCATCCACGGGTGTTGCGGCCACGGTCTGCATTGCCCGCGAGGTACCGGACGGCAGGAGGCTCGGCCGATGACTCGCAGGTGGACATCGCCTCTGTGCATGGGCATCGCGCTCGCGGCGCTGGCCGGCTGTGGCGATGGGCCGGACGAAGGCGCAGGCGCCACCATGCCGCCCGCGGTGGTCAGCGTGGAGGTCGTCCGCGCCAGCGAAGTTCCGAATCTGATCGAGCTGCCGGGCCGCGTCGAGGCGATCCGGTCGGCGCAGGTGCGCGCGCGGGCCGATGGAATCGTCGAACGCCAGCTCTACGTGGAAGGTACCGACGTCGCGGCAGGCGCGCCGTTGTTCAAGATCGATCCGCGCGACCTGCAGGCGCGCCTGCAGCAGGCACGCGCCTCGTTGGCATCCGCGCGTGCGGCGCGTGCCCAGATCGCCGGCACGCGAACGCGGCTGGCGTCCCTGGTGCAGCGCAAGGCAGTGAGCGTGCAGGAATACGAGGCCGCGCAGGCCTCGTTCCAGCAGGCCGACGCCGCGTTGCTGGAGGCGCAGGCCGCGGTGGATCGCGCCACGCTGCAGCTGGACCACGCGACCGTGCGTGCGCCGATCGCGGGACGCGCGGGGCGAGCGCAGGTGAGCGAGGGCGGGCTGGTCAGCGCCGCATCCGCAACGCTGATGACGCAGATCGACCAGCTCGATCCGGTGCATGTCACCTTCCAGCCGTCCAACGCCACCATCGTCGACCTCGAGCGCAACATCGCGGCCGGACGCATCGCGCTGAAGGACGGCCGGCACGTGCGCGTGAGTCTCGTGCTCGACGATGGCTCGCAGTATCCGGTGGCGGGCGAGGTGGACTTCACCGAAAAGTCGGTCGATCCGGCCACCGGCACGCGCACGCTGCGGGCGCGTTTCGACAACCGCGACCGGCGCCTCCTGCCGGGGCAGTTCGTGCGCGGCGTGCTGGCGATGGGAACAGTACACGGCGGCATCAGTCTTCCCGAGCGGGCCATCGCGATCGGCGAGGACCAGGCCAGCGTGATGGTGGTCGATGCCCAGGGCACCGCAGTGCGCCGGCCCGTGACGCTGGCCGGACAGGCGAACGGGCGATGGATCGTGCAGTCCGGACTGGAGGCGGGCGAGCGCGTCGTGGTGGATGGCTGGCACAAGGCACAGCCGGGCCAGCGGGTGAAGGCGCAGCCGCCGGCAGCGGCGACGTCCGGCCCATGAGCGGCTTCTTCGTCTATCGGCCGGTGCTGGCCTGGGTCGTGGCGCTGTTCGCCATCCTGTTCGGTTCGATCGCGCTCAACGCATTGCCGGTCGAGCAGTATCCCGACGTCGCGCCACCGTCGCTGAGCATATCGGCTGCGTTCATCGGTGCCGACGCGCAGACGCTCGACCGCACCGTGACCTCGGTGATCGAGGACGAGTTGGGCGGCGTGGACGATTTCCTGTTCATGCGCTCGACGAGCCGGGCCAACGGGACCGCGCAGATCACCGTCACCTTTCGCAGCGGGACGAATCTGGATCGAGCGCGCTCACAGGTGCAGGACCGGCTGGCGCGGGTGGAACCGCGCCTGCCCGAGGAAGTCCGCCAGGCAGGGGTACGCATCACCCAATCCACGTCTGGCTTCCTGATGCTGATCGTGCTGCGCTCGGAAGGACGCCGGCGCGATGCGCTGGAACTGGGCGATTTCGCTTCGCGCAACATCGCCGACGAACTGCGCCGCATTCCCGGCGTCGGTGACGTGTCGCTGTTCGGCTCCAGTTACGCGATGCGCATCTGGCTCGACCGCGAACAGCTGATCAACTATCGCCTGTCACCCGCGGAGGTCATCGCGGCCATCCGCGAGCAGAACGCGCAGACCGCGGGCGGCGGGCTGGGTCTGCAGCCGGTGGCGCCCGGTGCCGAGACCACCGCGCAGATCGTCACCCGCGGGCGCTTCTCCAACCCGGAGCAGTTCCGCCAGATCATCGTGCGCGCCACGCCGGATGGCGCCACCGTGCGGCTGGGCGACGTCGCACGCGTCGAGCTGGGCAACGACAACTACGCCTTCAACCTGAGCCTCAACGGCGAGGAAGCCGTCGGCCTTGCGGTGGCGCTGGGCAGCGGCGCGAACGCCCTGGCCACCGCCAATGCGGTGCGCCGGCGCATCCAGGACCTGGAATCCAGCTTTCCCTCCGACGTGCGCTGGAGCACGCCGTTCGACACCACGCCCTTCATCAACGAATCCGTGCGCGGCGTGGTGCGCACCATGATCGAGGCGATGGCGCTGGTGTCGGTCGTGGTGCTGCTGTTCCTGCAGAGCTGGCGGGCGATGTTCCTGCCCACGCTGGTGGTGCCCATCTCGCTGATCGGAACCTGTCTGGGCCTGCTGATGTTCGGCGTGTCGATCAACCTGTTGTCGCTGTTCGCGATGGTGGTGGCCATCGGCATCCTCAACGACGACGCGATCGTCATCGTGGAGAACGTCGAGCGCATCATGCGCGAGGAGGACCTGCCGCCGCGCGAGGCCACCGCCAAGGCGATGGGCCAGCTGACCGGCGCCATCATCGCGACCACGCTGGTGCTGCTGGCGGTGTTCATCCCGATGGGGTTCTTCCCGGGCTCGGCCGGCGGCATCTACCGCCAGTTCGCGGTGACGCTGAGCGTGTCGCTGGTGGTGTCCACCATCCTCTCGCTGACCCTGGCGCCGGCGATCTGTGGCGCGGTGCTGCGGCCGCCCGGCGGAGGTCGCCCCTGGCGGATATTCAGTGCGGTCAACAGCGCGCTCGAACGCGGCACCACCGCCTACACCGGTGCAGTCGAACGCATCCTGCGTCGCCCGTGGTGGTGGGCGGGCGGGTTCGTCTTCGCGGTGGCGTTGACCGCGCTGCTGTATGCGCGCCTGCCCGGCGGGTTCCTGCCGGAAGAGGATCAGGGCTACCTGTTCGTCGCCTACAACGCCGCACCCGGATCGACGGTGGCACGCACGCGGCAGGCCGTGACCCAGGCCGAGGCGATCCTGCGCCGCCAGCCGGAAGTGCGGAACGTGGCCACCGTGATCGGCTTCAGTTTCTTCGGCCAGGGCCAGAACGTCGGCATGTCCTTCGTCGATCTGCATCCGTGGGCCGAGCGGCGCGGCGCGGAGCAGGGATCGGCCGCACTCGCGGCGCGCATGAACGCGGCGATGTTCGGCATTCCGCAGGCGCAGGTGTTCGTGCTCAATCCGCCGGCCATCCAGTCGCTTGGGAATGCCTCCGGCTTCACGATGAAGATCGAGGATCGCGGCGGCGCCGGTCCGCAGGCGCTGCAGGCGGCGGCGTTCGCCATCGTGCAGCGCGCCGCGGCCAGCCGTCAGCTTGCCGGCGTGCGTCCGGAAGGCATGCCACGGGCACCGCAGCTGTCCGTCGACATAGACCGCACCAAGGCGCGGGCGCTGGGCGTGCCGCTGGGGCCGATCAACCAGGCGCTCGGGGTGATGTTCGGCTCGGCCTACGTCAACGACTTCCTGCACCAGGGCAACACGCTGCGCGTGTTCGTACAGGGCGAGGCCGTGCAGCGGATGCGCGCGGAGGACGTGTCGGCGCTGCGCGTGATCGGCGCGAACGGACAGCTGGTGCCGTTCTCGGCCTTCGCGCGCACGCGCTGGACGGTGGGCGAGCAGCAGGTCGAACGCTACAACGGTTTTCTGTCGGCGACGGTGTCCGGCCAGGCCACGCCGGGCGTGTCGAGCGGTGCCGCGTTGCGCGAAATGGAGCGCATTGCCGGCGAGGTGTTGCCGGCGGGCATGCGCTTCGAATGGACCGGCACCGCGCGCGAGGAACAGGAAGCGAGCGGGCAGGTCGGATTGCTGCTCGGCCTGGCATTGCTGGTGGCGTTCCTGCTGCTGGCGGCACTGTACGAGAGCTGGAGCACGCCGGTCGCGGTGTTGCTGGCGGTGCCGTTCGGCGTGCTCGGCGCGGTGGTGTTCACCGCCGCACGCGGCATGTCGGCCGACGTGTACTTCAACGTCGGCCTGGTGACCATCATCGGACTGGCAGCCAAGAACGCGATCCTGATCGTCCAGTTCGGCCTGGACGAAGAGGCGCGTGGCGTGCCGACCGGCGAGGCCATCCGCCGTGCCGCGCAGCAGCGCCTGCGGCCGATCCTGATGACCAGCCTGACGTTCGTCGTCGGCATGCTGCCGCTGGTGTTCGCCGCGGGCGCGGGTGCCGCAAGCCGGCAGGCGGTCGGCACGGGCGTGCTCGGCAGCATGCTGGCCGCCACCGCGTTCGGCATCTTCTACACGCCGCTGTTCTATTACCTGTTGCGGCGCCGGCGTGCGCGCGAGCACATCGTCTCTGCGACCGAGGCGCCGTCATGAAGCGCGGCGCGTGGTGCGTCGCACTGGCATTGCTGGCCGGCTGCAACCTGACGCCGACCTACGCGCCGCCACCGCCCGACGTGCCGGAGCGGTTTCCAGCGACTCCGTCGTCCGCGCCGATGGCCAATGCATCAAAGGCCGTGCCCGCGCACGCGTTGGCGTGGCCGGCCTTCTTCCAGGATCCGGTGCTGCGCGACCTGATCGCTCAGGCGTTGGCGAACAACCGCGATCTGGGCGCGGCCACCGCACGCATCGCCCAGGCGCGGGCGCAGTTCCGCATCCAGCAGAGCCAGCGCCTGCCGGACCTGGAGGTCAGCGGCTCGGCGCAACGGTTGCGCACGCCGGTCGTGGTCGGCGGCGACTCGCGGGTTACGGTCGACAGTTATGCCGTGCAGGCCGGCGTGCCGGCGTTCGAGCTGGACTTCTGGGGGCGGGTCGCCAATCTGACCGACTCCGCGCAGCGCCAGTACCTCGCGACGGTCGAGGCACGTCAGTCGTTCCGGCTGTCGCTGATCGCCGGCGTCGCGGCCAGCTACTACGCCATGCGCGCCGCGGAGGAGGGCATCGTGCTGGCGGACAAATCGCTGGACAGCCGCCGCAAGACGCTGGAGCTGGCGCAACTGCGCATGGACGTGGGACTGACGTCGTCCGTGGATTACCACCAGTCCTACGCCCTCGTGACGCAGGCGCAGACGCAGCTGGCGCAGCTCAACCGCAATCGCGAGCAGGCGTTCCAGCTGTTGCAGGTTCTGGTGGGCGTGCCGCTGCAGGATCCGCTTCCGCCGGGGCTGCCGATCGAGGACGTGCGCCAGCTGGCGGTACTCGATCCGGGTCTGCCGTCCGCGTTGCTCAACGAGCGTCCCGACATCCGCGCGGCCGAACACCGCCTGCTGGCGGCCAACGCCAACATCGGTGCGGCGCGTGCGCTGTACTTCCCGACCATTGCGCTCACCGGCAGTGGCGGCTACGCATCGGACGAGTTGTCCGGGCTGGTGTCCGATTCGAACCGGGTGTGGTCGTTCGGCGTGGGGGCCGTGCTGCCGCTGCTGGACTGGGGCCGGCGGCGTGCGCGCGTGGACATGGCACGGGCCGAGCGCGACGAGCGGGAGATGGCGTATCAATCGGCCGTGCAGAACGCGTTCCGCGAGGTCGCCGACGGCCTCAGCGCCGCACGGCGCAACGCCGAGCAGATCCAGGCGCAGGAGCGGGCGGTGGAAGTGCAGAGCGCGCTGGTCGTCACGGCGCAGGATCGCTACGACGTCGGACTTACGCCTTACCTCGAAGTCCTCGACGCCGAGCGGAACCGCTTTGCGGCCGAACAGAACCTGCTGCAGCTGCGCGCGCTCGCGTTGCAGGACCGGGTGAACCTGTACACCGCGCTCGGTGGCGGGGACGAGTCCTATTCCGAAGCATCGCCTTCGCCCCGGTAGAACGCCTGCAGGCTTCGACAGGCCCCGCTAGACGGCGTTGCCTGCCGCGTGGCCCGACGCCCATGCCCACTGGAAGTTGTAGCCGCCCAGCCAGCCCGTGACGTCTACGACCTCGCCGATGAAGTAAAGGCCGGAGACCCGCTTCGACTGCATGGTGCTGGATGAGAGCCCGTCGGTATCGACGCCGCCAAGCGTGACTTCGGCGGTGCGATAGCCTTCCGTGCCGCTGGCCACCAGAGGCCACTCGCTGAGGATTTGCGCCATCTCGCGCAGCTGCGGCGCGTTGTACTGCTTCATCGGCCGGTTGGGCAGCCAGTGCTCGCACAGGCGCTGGGCGAAGCGCTTGGGCATCACGTCGCCCAGGACCGTCTTGAGTTCCGCCGCGGGTCGCTCGCGTTGCCATTGCTGCAGCGCTTCCAGCGCGTCGCGACCGGGCAGCAGGTCCAGGCGCAGGTCGTCGCCGGGCTGCCAGTACGACGAGATCTGCAGGATCGCCGGGCCGCTGACGCCGCGATGCGTGACCAGCAGGTAATTGCTGAAGCTGGCGCCGCTGCATCGCGCGGTCACCGGCAGGGCGACGCCGCTCAGGTCGGCCAGGCGCTCCTGGTGCTTGCCGCTGAGGGTCAACGGCACCAGTCCGGCGCGCGTGGGCAGCACGGAATGCCCGAACTGGCGCGCGAGTTCGAAGCCGAAACCCGTCGCGCCCATGCTGGGAATCGACAGCCCGCCGCTGGCGACCACCAGCGCCGGTGCAGAGAAGTTGCCGCGCGTGGTGTGCAGGCGGAAGCGCGCCTCGTCGCTGTCGCCGGGGCTCACGCGTTCGATGCTGCAGCCGGTTTCCACGCGTACGCCGGCGGCCGCGCACTCGTCCAGCAGCATCTTCACGATCAGCTTGGACGACTCGTCGCAGAAGAGCTGGCCCAGTTCCTTCTCGTGGTAGGCGATGCCGTACCGCTCGACCATCTCGATGAAATGCCACGGCGTGTACCGGGCCAGCGCCGACTTGCAGAAATGCGGATTGGCCGACAGGTAGTTGGCGGGCGTGGTGCCGGTGTTGGTGAAATTGCAGCGGCCGCCGCCCGACATCAGGATCTTCTTGCCGACGCGGTTGGCATGTTCGACGACCAGCACGCGCCGGCCGCGGCGGCCGGCGGTGATGGCGCACATCAGCCCGGCGGCGCCGCCGCCGACGACCAATACGTCGTAGTGCCCGCTCATGCCGAACGCCGCGATCTATCGCTCGTAGGCCGCTGCAGCCGGCGCCAGACGCGTGCGGGGCCGAAGCGCGACCGTGCCGCTGTCGCCCATGAGCTGCAGTTCGCCGTCCTGGATCAGCGCGTTGAAGCGCATGCTGCGTTCGATCATCGCGGCCAGTGCGTCGACCGATGCCTCATCGATGTCGAGGACGGTGAGGTTGCCCAGGCGCGACAGGGCCGCCGTGTTCTTGTCCCACCACAGGTCGGCGGCGCGACCCGCGTAATTGACGACGACGACCTGCCGCGCGCGGCCGCAGGCCTTGCGGATGCGCGATTCGTCGGGCTGGCCGAGATCGATCCACAGTTCGATCTCGCCCGTGTAGTCGCGGCGCCACAGGTCGGGCTCGTCGTCGGTGCTCAGGCCCTTGCCGAACTCCAGGCGCTCGCTGGCGAACAGCGCGAATGCGACCAGACGCACCATCAACCGCTGGTCCGTTTCCGACGGATGCTGGGCGAGGGTGAGCGGGTAGGTCGCGTAGTGGTGCCGGTCCAGGTCGCTGAGCTGCAGCTCGGCCTTGACCACGGTCGCCTTGAGCGCCATGTGCGGGATGCCTTGGGCGAGAAATGGAGCGCGCATTCTAGGCGCTCGGCAACAGCGGTGCCCGAGGTGGTGGGCGCGTTCAGCCCGCGATGCCGGCAATGACCTCGCACTGCACGCCGCGCTGGGCGAGATCGCGCAGCAGCTCGTCGGTGGACGCATCGCGGAACGCGTCGCCGGCGCGCAGGCAGACCACCCGCAGGCCCGCACGCGTGCGGTCGTGGAGCAGCGCCACCAGCGCACTCCGGTCCGGGGGCATGGGCAGGCGAGGGGCGTCGCGTCGCGCCATGGCGAGCACGGCCGCGCCCACGTCGGCATGCAGCAGCAGGTCGGCCTGGTTCATGGCGCGCAACGCCTTCAACGTCAGCAGGCCCGGATCGCCGTTGCCGGTGCCGACCAGCATCACGCTGCCGGCTGCGGGCATGTCGGGGCGTTGCAGCATCGCGCGCAGGGCATCGTCCGCGGCAGCGCGCTCGCCCGCCTGCAGCAGCGACGGCACGGAGCCATCCATCACCTGCTCGAACCAGCGCCGACGTTGCGCCAGGTCGGGGAGCCGCTCGCGTATCGCGTCGCGGTGGCGTGCGAACAGCGCGGCGAGTTCACCCAGCGAATGATCCAGCTGGATCTCCAGCTGTTCGCGCAGGCGCCGGGCGAGCATCGGCGCGGCACCGCCGGAGGAGATCGCGACCTGCAGCGGTGCGCGATCGACGATGGCGGGGATGTGGAAGGTGGACAGTTCCGCGTCGTCCACCACGTTGACGAACAGGCGCCGGCGTTCGGCCTCGCTCGCCAGACGGGCGTTGAATGCGCGGTCGTCGGTGGCAGCCACGACCAGCCAGGCCTCGTCCAGCCAGGCCGGGTCGAACTCGCCGTCACGGCGGTCGATCCGTCCGTCCTCGATCCAGTCGCGAACCGACTGGCTGACGGCGTGGGCATGCACCTGCACCCGAGCGCCGGCCTGCAACAGCGCCTCGATCTTGCGCGACGCCACCTCGCCGCCGCCCACGACGAGTACGGGGCGGCCCTCCAGCTGGGCGAACAGGGGGAAAAGGGGCATCGGAGGGTCCTGGCAGGCGGGCTCGCAAACCGGCAATGCTGCATGGCAACATGAGGCCAACCCGCCCTGACCCTGCCCGCAATGCTGCGTGTACTGCTGGTCAACGATACCGAAAAGCCCATCGGCGAACTGCGCCAGGCGCTGCTGTCGCTCGGCTATCGGGTGCTGGACGAAGTGGCGGCGGCCGGCGCCCTGCTGAAGGCGGTGGAGTCGCAGCAGCCGGACGTGGTGATCATCGACGTGGACTCGCCCTCGCGCGACACGCTCGAACAGCTGGGCGTGATGAACCGCCAGGCGCCGCGACCGGTGGTGATGTTCTCCGCCGACGGCGACGACCAGCTGATCCGCTCCGTCGTAGGGGCCGGCGTGACTGCCTATGTCGTGGACGGACTGGCGCCGGCGCGGCTGGCGCCAATCATCCAGGTGGCCCTGGCCCGCTTCGAGCAGCAGGCGCACCTGCGCCGCAAGCTGGACGACGCGCAGCAGCAGCTGGAGGATCGCAAGCTCATCGACCGCGCCAAGGGAGTGCTGATGGAAAAGCGCGGCATGAGCGAAGCGCAGGCGTACGCGGCCCTGCGGCAGCAGGCGATGAAGCAGGGCCTGAAGCTGGTGGACATCGCGCGCCAGGTCATTCCCATCGCCGATCTGCTCGGATGAGGTGCGCATGAACCCGCCACGCCATCGCGTTGAACGCACGCTGCGGGTGGGCTTCATGCCGCTCATCGACTGCGCGCCGCTTGTCGCCGCCGTGCGCCTGGGCCTGGACCGCAAATACGGCCTGCGGCTGGAACTGCGGCGACAGGCCTCGTGGGCGGCGATCCGCGACAAGCTGATCGCGGGCGAACTGGACGCCGTGCATGCATTGGCCGGGCTGGTCTATGGCGTCGAAACCGGCATCGGCGGGCCGCAGGACGAACTGGCCGTGCTGATGACGCTCAACCAGAACGGACAGGCGATCAGCCTGTCGTCGGCGTTGGCCGACGGACTCGCGCGAGGAACGCCGCTGCGTGAGTTGCTGTCGGGCCTGCAGGAACCGCCGGTCTTCGCGCAGACCTTCCCGACCGGCACGCACGCCATGTGGCTGAACCATTGGCTGGCGTCGCAGGGCGTGGACCCGCTCGGATCGATCCGCAGCGTGACCTTGCCGCCGCCGCTGATGCCCGAGGCCCTGGCGCGCGGCGAGATCGACGGCTACTGCGCGGGGGAACCATGGGCCGCTGGCGCGGAAGTGGCGGGTGCGGGGCGGCGCGTGGTGCGCAGCGGCGAGATCTGGCCCGGTCATCCGGAGAAGGTGCTGGCGTGCCGGCGCGAGTTCGACCTGCAGGAGCCCGACGTCACGGCTGCGCTGGCCGCGGCGGTCCTCGAGTCATGCCGCTGGCTGGATGCACCGGAGCATCGGCGCGAAGCCGTCCAGTGGCTGGCGGATCGCGACGTAATCGACCTTCCATCCGCACGCATCGCCGCCTGCCTGCAGGGGGACGAGGCGTCGCCGCCGTCGAGCATGCTGCGATTCCACGACGAGGGCCGGGTGAACTTTCCGTGGCTTTCGGACGGAGCGTGGTTCCTGCAGCAGTTCCGCCGATGGAAGTTGCTGCCACCCGGCGATGGCGAATCGGATCGTGGCCTCGTAGACCGCATCCATCGGCTCGATACCTATCGGCAAGCGGCCCAGTGGGCCGGTGTCGCCGTGCCGCCGAACGCGACCCGCGACGGGCCGCCGATGCCTTCGAGCAGCACCATGGCGCTTGATGATGCAATGCACAAATCCGGTGCAAGCCTGCACTGAGGTGGTGCGTCGACCCTTCCGCAGGCTGACGAGTCGGGTGTGGGCGACACCGGGCTTTTCCGCACAACACGCTGATTCTGCGGCTTATTCCGCTGCCGGCGTCGTGATCGCGGAAGTTGGCACGCCGATTGCGTAGCCATCCTTGTGGACGCAACGACGCGTCCGCGCCAATTCGATTCGCGCAGGGCAGGCCAACGGCGGCCACACCTGCCAAGACAACGGCGTCTTTCCGGCTCACACCGGAGGACGCCGTTTTCGTTTCTCCACCCCACGTGACCCATGCGGCCATCGCCCGAACCGCGATGACGCGACAGGCAGCAGATCTGGAGACCGCGCGGATGAACCGATCGTTCTGGCAGTCCGGACACACGCCCACATTGCTGGCGGCGTTCCTGTATTTCGACATGAGCTTCATGGTCTGGTACCTGCTGGGTCCGTTGCAGGTGCAACTGGCGCAGGCGCTGCAACTGGACACGCAGCAACGGGCGATGGTGGTGGCCGTTCCCATCCTCAGCGGCGCCGTGTTGCGGCTGTTCCTGGGCATGCTCGCCGACCGCATCGGTGCGCGTCGCACCGGCATGCTGGCCCAATGCGCGGTGATCGTGGCGCTGTTCGTGGCCTGGCGGTCCGGCATCGACAGCTTCGCGCAGGCGATCGCGCTGGGCCTGATGCTCGGCATCGCCGGTGCGTCTTTCGCCGTGGCGCTGCCGCTGGCCTCGCGCTGGTATCCACCGCAGCACCAGGGCACCGCCATGGGCATTGCGGGCGCGGGCAACTCAGGCACCGTGTTCGCGGCGGTGTTCGCGCCGATGCTGGCCGTGGCCTTCGGGTACGAGGCTGTGTTCGGGCTGGCGTGCATTCCGCTGGTGCTGACGCTGCTGGTGTTCACGCTGTGCGCGCGAGAGGCACCGGTGGCGGTGTCCAGCAAGCGTCTGTCCGACTACGCGCGCGTGCTGGTGGGCAATCGCGACGCGTGGTGGTTCATGTTTCTCTACGCCATCACCTTCGGTGGCTTCGCCGGTTTCGCCAGTGCGCTGCCGGGCTACTTTCACGACCAGTTCGGCTTCGATCCTAGGCTGGCCGGCTGGGCGACGGCCGCGTGCGTGCTGGCAGGTTCGCTGATGCGGCCGGTCGGCGGGCACATTGCCGACCGCATCGGCGGCACGCGCACGCTGCTGACCGTGTACGCGCTGGTGACGGTGCTGGTGGCGACGGCCGCACTGCAGGTCGGCGGCGCCACGACGACCGTCGCGCTGTTCGTCCTCACGCTGCTGTGCCTGGGTGCCGGCAACGGCGCGGTGTTCCAGCTGGTGCCGCAGCGTTTCGGCGCGGACCTTGGCCTGATCACCGGGTTGGTCGGCATGTCCGGCGGCATCGGCGGCTTTCTGCTGGCGGCCGGCATGGGCGTGGTCAAGCAGCACACCGGCAGCTACGCGACCGGGCTGTGGCTGTTCGCCGCGGTGGCGCTGCTGGGCTGGGGCGTGCTGAGCGGCATCAAGCGCCAGTGGCGCAACGACTGGTCGGCCGTCAGTGCCGCACGCGTGTGAACTTTCGGGGAGCAGTTCGATGAAGAAGCCAAGACTGGTGGTCGTCGGCAACGGCATGGCCGGCATCCGCACGCTGGAGGAGCTGCTCAAGCTGGTGCCGGAGATGTACGACATCACCGTATTCGGTGCCGAGCCGCATCCCAACTACAACCGCATCCTGCTGTCGCCGGTGCTGGCCGGCGAGCAGGACTTCGACGACATCGTGCTCAACCCGCTGGCGTGGTACGCCGAGCACGGCATCCGCCTGCACCTGGGCAAGGAGGTCGTGCGCATAGACCGTGCGAACCGCCGCGTGATCGGGGCCGACGGCACCGAGGCGGGCTACGACCGCCTGCTGCTCGCCACCGGTTCGCTGCCGATCATCCTGCCGATTCCCGGCAAGGACTTGAAGGGCGTCATCGGCTACCGTGACATGCACGACACCCGCACCATGATCGAAGCCGCGCGAGTGAAGAAGCGTGCGGTGGTCATCGGCGGCGGCCTGCTTGGACTGGAAGCGGCGAACGGCCTCAACGCACGCGGTATGGACGTGACGGTGGTCCACCTGGCCGGCTGGTTGCTGGAACGCCAGTTGGACCAGACGGCCGGCCAGCTGCTGCAAGCCGCGCTGGCCGAGCGTGGGCTGAAGTTCCGCCTCGACACTTCCACGACCGAACTGATCGGCAACGAGCACGGCGAAGTCAGCGCGGTGCGCTTTTCCGATGGTGAGGAGGAAGCGGCGGACCTGGTGGTGATGGCGGCCGGCATCCGCCCCAACACGCAACTCGCGCAGGCATCCGGCATCCACTGCATGCGCGGCATCGTCGTCAGCGACACGCTGCAGACCTTCGACCCGCGCGTGTATGCCGTGGGCGAATGCGCCAGCCATCGCGGCGTCGCTTACGGCCTGGTCGCGCCGCTGTTCGAGCAGGCGCGCATCTGCGCGAACCACCTGGCGACCTACGGCATCGGCATCTACCGCGGTTCCGTGCCATCGACCAAGCTCAAGGTCACCGGCATCGACCTGTTCTCCGCCGGCGATTTCATGGGCGGGGAGGGCTCGGAGGAGATCGTGCTGTCCGACGCCGCGGGCGGCGTCTACAAGAAGCTGGTGATCCGCGATGACAAGCTGGTCGGTGCCTGCCTCTACGGCGACACCGGAGACGGCGGCTGGTATTTCAAGCTGCTCAAGGACGGCAGCCCCGTCGGCGAGCGGCGCGACCTGCTGATGTTCGGCGAGAAGGCGCTGGGCGATGCCGGCACCGCTGGTAACGACCGCGCGATGTCGATGGGCGACGCCGATGAAGTCTGCGGATGCAACGGCGTGTGCAAGGGCACCATCGTCAAGGCCATCAACGAGCAGGGCCTGTTCACCGTTGACGACGTGCGCAAGCACACCAAGGCGTCCGCGTCGTGCGGATCGTGCAGCGGCCTGGTCGAGCAGATCCTGATGAACTGCCTGGGGTCCAACTTCCAGGAAACGCCGAAGACCAAGGCCGTGTGCGGTTGCACCGACCACAGCCACGGCGAAGTGCGCAAGGCGATCCGCGAGCACAAGCTGCTGACCCACCGCGCCGCGTACGACTTCCTCGAATGGCGCAGCCCCAACGGCTGCGCGACGTGCCGGCCGGCGATCAACTACTACCTGATCTCCACCTGGCCGCGCGAAGCGGTGGACGACCCGCAGTCGCGTTTCATCAACGAGCGTGCGCACGCCAACATCCAGAAGGACGGCACGTTCTCGGTGGTGCCGCAGATGAAGGGCGGGGTGACCAACGCGGCCGAGCTGCGCCGCATCGCCGACGTCGCCGAAAAGTACGCCGTGCCGATGGTCAAGGTCACCGGCGGCCAGCGCATCGACCTGCTCGGCATCCGCAAGGAGGACCTGGTCGACGTGTGGCGCGATCTGGGCATGAAATCCGGCCACGCCTACGGCAAGTCCATCCGCACGGTGAAGACCTGCGTGGGCAGCGAGTTCTGCCGTTTCGGCACGCAGGACAGCACACGCATGGGCATCGAGCTGGAAACCATGCTCGCCAACATGTGGAGCCCGCACAAGGTCAAGCTGGCGGTATCCGGATGTCCACGCAACTGCGCCGAATCCGGCATCAAGGACGTGGGCATCATCGCGGTGGATTCGGGCTGGGAAATCCATATCGGCGGCAACGGCGGCATCAAGACGGAGGTGGCGCGTTTCCTGGTCAAGGTGGCCAGTGCCGAGGAAGTGCGCGAATACACCGGCGCCTTCCTGCAGCTGTATCGCGAAGAGGCGTACTACCTCGACCGTACGGTGCACTACATCGCACGCGTGGGCATGGATTACATCCGCGCCAAGGTGGTGGACGACGCGGCGAGCCGGCGGGCGTTGTTCGAGCGGCTCCTGTATGCGCTGGAGGGCCTGCCCGATCCGTGGGCCGAGCGCATCGCAGGCGAGAAACCACGCGAATACCAGCCATTGCGCATGGAGCGCCGCATCCCGATCGAGTCCGTTCCCGCTGCGCGCGTGACCGCGGAAACGGAGGGCTGAGATGACGACCGGGACGCTGACGCAATGGATGCGCATCTGCCGGCTGGACGAAATCCCGGCAGCGGGCGCACGGGTGTTGCTGCGGGCCGGGGAGGAGGACATCGCCCTATTCCGCACCGCGGGCGATCGCGTGTTCGCGCTGGTGGACCGTTGCCCGCACAAGGGTGGACCGCTGTCCCAGGGAATCGTCGCGGGCGACACCGTGACCTGTCCGCTGCATGGCTGGAACATCGCGTTGAATAGCGGCGAGGCCTGCGCACCAGACGTGGGTTGCGCGCGCAGGTTCCCGGTGAAGGTCGAGACGGGCGAGGTGTGGCTGTCGCTGGATGGCGAGACCTGATGGGCGTCGATGCCGCCATCGCGAGCGAACGCGTGCGCACGCGGACGCGCTCCACCTGCTGCTATTGCGGAGTCGGGTGCGGCGTACTGGTCGATGCCGAACACGGACCGGACGGGAGCCGCATCGTCGGCATCGAGGGCGATCCCGAACATCCGGCCAACTTCGGCCGCCTGTGCACCAAGGGCCGCATGCTTCCGGACACTGCGCGCAGCCTGACGGGGCGCGTGCTGCATCCGGAACTGCGCACGCAACGCCACCAGCCGCGCCGTCGTGTCGACTGGCCCGTGGCGCTGGATACGGTGGCCGACCGGCTCGCCGACATCGTCCGTCAGCACGGTCCGGACGCCGTGGCGTTCTATGTGTCCGGACAGTTGCTCACCGAGGACTACTACCTCTTCAACAAGCTGGCCAAGGGGCTGATCGGCACCAACAACATCGACAGCAATTCGCGCCTGTGCATGTCCAGTGCCGTGACCGCCTACAAGCTGGCCTTGGGCGCGGACGGGCCGCCCACGTGCTACGAGGACCTGGAGCACGCCCGCACGGTCCTGTTCGCCGGCAGCAACATGGCCTACGCGCATCCGGTGCTGTTCCGGCGCCTGGAGGAGGCACGCGAACGCAATCCGGACACGCACTGGATCGTCGTGGATCCGCGCCGCACGGACACCGCCGCGATGGCGGACCTGCACTTGGCCATCCAGCCCGGTACCGACGTCGCGCTGTTCAACGCGATGCTGCATCACCTGGTCTGGGAAGACCTCATCGATCGCGATTACATTGCGACGCACACCGAAGGATTCGTTGAACTCAAGCAACTGTTGCGCGACTACACGCCGCGCATGGCGGCCGACCTGTGCGGCGTCGCAGCGGCGGACATCGTGCAGGCCGCCGAGTGGTTCGGTCGTAGTCCGGCGGCCCTCTCGCTGTACTGCATGGGCCTCAATCAGTCGGTGCACGGTACCGACAAGAACCTCGCACTGATCCACCTGCACCTGGCGACCGGCCAGATCGGCAGGCCGGGAGCGGGTCCGTTCTCGCTGACCGGGCAGCCCAACGCGATGGGCGGGCGCGAAGTGGGCGCCATGGCGACCATGCTGGCCGCGCATCGCGACATCGCCGACGCCGAGCATCGTGCCGAGGTCGAGCGTTTCTGGCACCTCCCCGAAAACAGCCTCTCGTCGCGGCCGGGACTCTCGGCGGTGCCGCTGTTCGAGGCGCTGCGCCGCGGCAAGGTCAAGGCGGTCTGGATCGCATGCACCAATCCCGCGCATTCCATGCCGGACATCGGGATGGTGCGCGAGGCGCTGCAACAGGCCGAATACGTGATCGTGCAGGAGGCCTTCGCCAACACCGATACGGTGCCCTATGCCGACGTCCTGCTTCCCGCGGCAACGTGGGGCGAGAAGGAAGGCACCGTCACCAACTCGGAGCGGCGGATCTCGCGCGTGCGTCCCGCGGTGCGCCCGCCTGCCGATGCACGCGCCGACTGGTGGATCGCCAACGAGGTCGCGCGTCGCATCGAGGCGCGGTTGGCGTCGCCGGGCACGCCGCCGATGTTCGGATTCCAGTCGCCCGACGAAATCTTCGACGAACACCGCCGGCTGACGGCAGGACAGGATCTCGACGTCAGTGGGCTGGATTACGCGCGGCTGGAGCAGTACGGTCCGCAGCAATGGCCATGCCCACCCGACGAGGCTGATCGCGCCGCATCGACGCGACGCTACGTGGACGGGCGCTTCGCCACCGCGAATGGAAAGGCGAAGTTTCATGCCACGCCATACCGTCCGGTGGCGGAGGAAACGTCCGCACGCTTTCCGTTGCGCCTCATCACCGGACGGCTGCGCGACCAGTGGCACGGCATGACGCGCACGGGTCGCGTGCCGGCACTGTTCGCACACAGCCCTCAGCCCGGCCTGCGCATGTCGCCGCAGGACGCCGTGCGTCGCGGACTGGTTGCGGGCGATCTCGTGCGCGTGACCGGAAAGCGCGGCGAGCTCGTGCTGCCGCTGGAACTGTCCGACGAAGTGGCGTCCGGAACGGTATTCGCAGCGATGCACTGGAGCGGCCAGTTCCTCGCCAGCGGCGGCATCAATGAGGTCACGCAGCCGGCCATCGACGCGCGCTCGCAGCAGCCCGAGCTCAAGCACGCTGCCGTGCGCGTGGAGAAGGCCGCGTTTGGCTGGCATCTGCTCGCCGCGCAGCACGGCGATGCGGTCGAGTTGCAGGCGAGGGTGCAGCCGCTGCTGAAGGCATGCGGCTTCGCCGCGGTGTCGCTGCATGCCGAGGCCGAAGGCGCGGGCGACACCGCCTGGCTTGTGCTGCGCGCTGCCGCGGAATCGTCACTTTCCTCGCAATGGTTGCAGGCGCTCATCGAAGCGCTTTCACTCGCCCCGGGAACCAACTCGCTGGAGTACAGCGACCCGCGTCGCGGCCTGCTCAGGCGCGTCAACTGGCGGAGCGAGGGAGCGGATCACCACATCGACAGCCTGCTGCTGACCGACGTGCGGCGGGAATCGATCAGCGAAGCGCTGCTGGATCACGCACTGTCCGGGCGTGCGTGGATCGGGCCGCGCCAGTCAGTGTTCGCCGCTGGCATTTCGAATCGTCCGCGGGACACGATGGTCTGCAGTTGCAGGCAGGTCGGCGAGGCCGCCATCCGCACGCACATCGCGAAAGGAGCCGACATCGACGAACTCAAGCGACGGCTCGGTTGCGGCACGGAGTGCGGCTCGTGTCTGCCGCAACTCACGCGGCTGTGTCGCGAGGCGGTGCCGTCATGAGGGCGGGCGTCATGAGCGGAGCCGGCGCACCTCGCGTACTGCACGATGTCGTGCTGCTGTCGGCAGGCCCGGGCGATCTGGAACTGCTGACCATCAAGGCCGCCAAGGCGCTCGCAGTGGCTGATGTACTGCTGCTCGACGAACTGGTCGATCCACGCATCACCGAACTGGCGCCGCGTGCCCGCGTCGTCCGCGTCGGAAAGCGGGGCGGTTGCCGCTCCACACCGCAGTCGTTCATCTGCCGGTTGATGCGGCGATATGCGCTGCAGGGCGCGCGGGTGGTGCGCGTGAAGGGCGGCGACGCGCTGCTGTTCGGCCGCGCGGGAGAGGAGATCGCCTTCCTTCGCGATTCGGGCATCCACGTGCGCATCATCAACGGCATCAGCGCGGGGTTCGCGGCCGCCGCCAGCCTCGGCGTCTCGCTGACGCATCGCGATCATTGCCACGGCATCACGTTCGTCACCGCGCATACCCGTGACCACGGCGAGCCCGACTGGGCCGCGCTTGCTGCCACGGGGACCACGCTCGCCATCTACATGGGCATGAGCCGCATCGATGCCATCGCCGCTGCGCTGCGCCCGCACTTGCCGGCCGGCACGCCCGCGGCCGTCGTGCAGTCTGCCAGTCAGACCGATGAAACCCGGCTGCTGACGACGCTGGAGCATTTGGCCGAACAGGCCGATTGCCTGCAACCGGGTCGTCCGGGCGTGATCCTGATAGGACCGGCGCTGGGCGAAGCCATGGCGCAGGAGAAGCCTGCGTTGCCGATGCCAGCCGTGGCGCTGGCCGAAGCACATGCGGAGAGATGAGCGCGGACTACCGCGCGTCGTCGAAACGCTGTCGGCGCCCGGAATGCCGGAACTACACGTCGGGGCAGAGCGCGACGCTGAAACTTCCGTCAATCGCAGGTGGAGCGTTGACGCATCGGCGGTGGGCGAGGGCACGCGCCGGTACAGCGGAAAAGCCCGGACGCGATCGACGCGTCCGGGCCCTGACTGCCTTAGGCCAGCGCTTCCTTGAGCGCCTTGCCCGGCTTGAAAGCGGGCACGATCGCCGACGGAATCTCGATCACTTCGCCGGTCTTCGGATTGCGGCCCTGACGGCCTGCGCGGTTGCGCGCCTCGAAGGTGCCAAAGCCCACCAGGGTCACCGCTTCGCCGCGCTTCAGCGCGTCGGTGATGGCGGCAAGGGTCGAGTTCAGCGCGGCTTCGGCTTGGGCCTTGGTCACGCCGGACTGCTCGGCGATGGTGTCAATCAGCTGGCCTTTGTTCATGGGCATTAGTCCGTTGAGGGGCCGCGCAGGGTAGCCGAGGAAGCCCCTCAAGTCGATCCGACCACACTGATTCACCCCGCCAGACCCGAGCCGGAGAAGGCTGTCGGGCCGGAGAGGGCGCCCGTCAACACCCTGGAATGGCGGACCTTCAGGCCTCGTCGGAGCGTTCGCACCATGCATGGATCTGGGGCGGAAGTTCGGCGATCGCCTCCGAAGGGCCCTCGACTTTCCAGATATCGACGCAACAGCCGCATCCCTCGTTGTCGGACATGGACGTGAGCATCTTCTCCCAGCGCGAGAGCCAGGTCTCGAACGCGGCAACCTCGAACGGGTCGTCCACGGAGACGATGATGGTGGCCTTCGACATGCGCATCGCCTGAAAGATTGCGTACCTGTGCTGTCTGCCCGGGACCGATGGCCCGACCGATATCTGCTGGGCCGGCGCGTCGCCGCGTGGGTCCGCGAATCGCCAGAGCACATGACGCGCCGCCGTCTGACCGACCGTGTTGTCACCTTTTGGCGACTCGCCATGCGACGGCGTGTGCACACCGGACGGACATGACCGAGCCGCATTTCAGATTAACATCGAGCGCCCTGCGTCGTTGATGCAAGCCAGGCCGCGTGCAGCAGCGCAGCCCAGCCGGTGAACTCCTGCGGCCGGCCATGCCATGCATCGCGGCCATGGAGGGCGCAGCTGTTTTTTCCTGGGTAAAACGCAATCACAAGGAGTCATCAGTGCGCGAACCGAAGTCCCTCTGCCGCGGCACGCTTGCCGCATGCGTGTGCATTGCCGCACTACAGGCCGGCAGTCTCATGGCCGCCGAAACCGGCTCGAAATTCTACGATGCAGCGCTTTGCGAGCCACCGTACTCGATGACGTCCGCCACCGAGATCTATGACGCGGTCGAAGAACTCGCCAAGCCCGACACCTCGTCGCTGGGCGCTGCGATCTACGCACTGCCGCAGCAGATCGGGCGCGATGGATTCGAAAGCAACGAGGTGTTCTTCGCCAACAACGCGGTCGGTGTCCTGATCAAAGGCCATCGCGCCGCCGATCTGGCCGCGAAGTACGACCTGAAACCAGAAGCCTCGGACCTGATGGGGACGTCCAGCCAGGGCTATGCGCGGACGCTTCCACCGGACCAGCAGCTGCCCGTCGGGATGCTGGGGCCCGGGAAGGTGGCGATCGTGGCGCGCGAGGGGGCCGGCCTGGGCGACAGGACCCTGCTGGCTTGTGAATTCGTGGCGGACTGAAGTCCTGCATTGGTGGGACGTCGCCGTGGATCGGCAGGCGGAACTCAGCCCACGACAGTCAGCCCACGATGGTAGGGTCGGCGACCTCGACCACCAGCGGCGCCGCCACCAGGCCATCCGGGGCGCGCCACACGCGCGCCTCGGAACCGACGCCCGGCACCTGCGACTGCAGCAGACAGTCGCGTGAGGTGTCGGGGCGCCATCGCGCGCACAGCGGTCGGCCGTCGGGAGGTTGCACGACAAGCGCGAAGGACGTGACCGAACCGTCCTCGGCGAGCACCCACCGCCGCTCCGTCACGCGAGCGGTTGCGGCAACCGCGCGCGGAGCGATCTCGCGCCAGACCGTCTGGAGGTGGCGTTCGAGATTCGCCTGCTCGATCGAGCCGATCAGGATGGCCCAGAGCGCGACCGCAAGGCCGCCGATCATCACGGTGAAAATTACGTTGAACCACCAGCCGGGCGTCTCGCCCGTCCACAGCGCGAAGATGGCCAACGCCGCACCGGCCGTGGCCAGGGTGTTGAACAGCGCGAAAGCCACGCGTCCGGTGACGCCCAAGCGCCGGGGGAACCTCAACGCCTCTGGCGCGTGCCCCGTGGAGGACGCCGTTCCAAGTCGCGGCAAAAGGTGGACGACGTAACCGTCGGCATCGTCGTGCGTCGCAGGCGTTGGCATGGGCGGCATGGTAGCCGGCGCCTCCGGGGCGGCCAAGCCACGACGACCGGGCGCCGGTGACACCTCGCCTCGGCAACGCAGCCATCGCCAGACACAGGATCCGGCGATGCCATCCGATGCAGGCCGGCGTCTTCAGCGTCTGGGCACGTAATTGCCGCCGGCGACCCGGTTCTTCAGGTAGGCCTTCATCGAGGGCGGCAGGACCGATTTCACCTTGCTCTTGATGGATGCCGACAGCTTCGGCTTCGATTCGGTGATGACGAAGTCCTCCCATTCGGGATGGCTCGTCGCGGCATCCACGTGATACCAGAGGTTTCCGTACAGCTGGGTGCGCTGACTGTCCAGGTGGTCGTAGCTGGCCTTGACGCCATGCATGGTGTGGTTGGTGGGCGAGAAGATCACGATGCTGTTGTTCTCGCGCTGCATCTTCCGGGTCTCGCACCACCCCCATGGCACCCAGCAGCGGTCGGCTTCGGGGTGGCCTTCCCAGTAGGCCTGCACGTACTTGTACGGCTCGCGGAACACGAGGTAGTGCGTGTGGTGTTCCCGCTGCTCCGATCCTGGCCCGGGGTTGATGTTGACCATGAACGTCAGCGCCTTCTTGCGGATGTCTGGATGCGGGCTGATCTCGTAGCCGTCCAGATATTTCTGGATGCCGCCGTCGTAGTAGACATCATCGAGGTCGATTCCGAACTTTTCGGCCAGGACTTCCTGTAGCCGTTGTCCGTTCATGAACTGCATCAGCTCCGAGATGAACGCCGACCGCGCGGACGTCAGGCGCAGCGTCACGCCAAAACCTCGCATGCCGAGTTGTTGTGCGTCTGCTTCGCGCTCTTGTTCCGGTGCCAACGTACGTAGGTGTCCTTGTTGGAGATGCAGCCCGGGAAATCGATGATCTTGTAGCCCGCGCCGAATAGCTCATCGAACAGCTGGTCGTCCGAGTCGCGGGCTCTCAGCGCAATATCCGGCGCTGCGGTGACCTGCGCGAAGTGCTGGTCGCTCAGGAAGTTCCTGATGTACAGGTGCGGGAACGGCTCCGTATCGAACTCGGCCGTCTTGATCTTCTGCAGCAGGTATTCGAAGGACATGGTTCTGCACCTCTTGTCGGGTGAACCATCCACTGTTGCCGGAAAGGAGCCGCCAGCACCTCATGACAGTAGCGTCGCAGGTAGATTGCGCGCGCCACGACGAGTGTCGCGACGATCGCGGCCTCGGGCCGGTCGTCCGGACGAACTCAATGCGTCTTCATCAAGCAACCCTCCCGGAGGAGTCCGAGTGCCCGGCGGTCAGTTTTGTCGAGGGCGGGTCAACGCGATCGGGCCTCGACAGCGGCTTGCGACACGGCTTGGAAGCTCGGAGTGCGCCTCGAAGCCTGTTCAGCCGTCGGCGCAGGGCGGGCTCGAAAGTCGAGCGCGCGCGAGTATGCACGGCGCCTTGTCAACGCGGTGCTATCGTCGCTGCGCTGATGTGCTGGCTTGCTCCGGCTCTCTTGGCCGGCGTCGAATCACCCGTGCCTGGAGAGTCCTGAGATGCATGCGAACGTCGCTCCCGAAGCGCTTGAATGGGAATATCTGAATCGGCGCCTCACCGTCACACCAAAGAAAACCGTGCTGGAGCTTTGCGTGGCGCTGTCACGCAACGTGCCCGGCCACATCATGGAATTCGGCGTGGCGAAGGGAGATTCGACCCGGATTCTTCGGCGCGCGCTCGGCCATTCGGACAAGCGCATCTACGCCTGCGATTCATTCGAAGGCCTCAGGGAAAAGTTCGAGAACGCCGAGGTCGGGACGTTTGCGTGCAAGCCGCCGCGGATCAGCGGCGTCGAGATCGTGAAGGGATACTTCGAGGACTCCCTGACGCCGGAACTCGCAGCGAAGGTGGGGCGCGTTGCGTTCGCGTCTCTCGATGCGGATCTGTATTCGTCCACGATCTGCGTCCTGCGTTGGCTGACGCCTTTGCTGGGATCGGGAAGCCTGCTGCTGTTCGATGAGTTCCTTGGCGAGAAGGAATCCGAGAAGCGGGCCTTCGAAGACTGGTCCCGCGAGACGGGACTTCGCACGGTCAGGATCGCCGAGTTCGTGCGTGAGCCCAGCGGCTGGGGCACGAGGATCGACAAGCGCCCGCTCTTCCAGGTCGTGGGTGACGATCAGCTGCCAATGCCCCCGGTTTCTTTCCGGAAACGCCTGCGTGCCAGCCCCCTAGGCAAGATCGCTCGCAGTGCGCGTGACATGGTGCGCGACCGGAAGTAGCGCACAGCAAGGCGCGCAATCGCGACGCACGGAACGCCAGAGGACCATCATTGGCGGCGCGCGCACATTGTTCAACTCCAGCCCAACTGCTCCAGCGTCACCGGCTTGGGTGACAGCGGGCGTTCCTCGACGCGCCGTACGCGACAACCCAGAGCGTGAATCAAGGCGACGACGTCCGCCTGGTGGAATCGCCCCTCGATGTCCAGCGTCGCGTGCGCGGTATCCGCCCGGATGCGTGCTCCCAGGTCGAGGCGCAGCAGCGCATCGACGACGGGGCGCTGCACGGATTCGATTCCTTCGATCTCGAGCAGCAGGTGGCAGTCGGGGGCTCTCATGGCGGGGCGCTTGGTGGTAGCGGTACGTGCAGGCGTGCGCCGGTCGGGAGCGTCGCGCGGGAAATCTAACGGTGTTAGTCATGCTAGTCTAACGGTGTTAGGTTCGCAATCTGAGTGCACGACATGGCCATTCAGCGGGAACAGGTCGTCGCGGCTGCCCTCAAGCTGCTCGACGAGAAGGGCATCGAAGGACTCAGCCTGCGCAGGCTCGCGCAGGACCTCGCCATCCAGGCGCCTTCCCTCTACTGGCACTTCGCCAGCAAGCAGGCGGTGATCGAGGCAGTGGCCAATGCGCTGCTGGAGGATGTGGCGCGTGACGTGCCGCCGGACCTGGATTGGCGGGCGACGTGCGTCCGCGTTTCCGACGAACTGCGGCAGGCGTTGAGATCGCGTCGCGATGGTGCGCGCGTGCTGGCCGCCGCGTACGTGGTGGCGGACAACGTGCTGCGTCCGGGCGAAGCGATGATCGCGGCACTGGTTCGGGCCGGCGCCGACATCGAGTTCGCCGCCACCAGTGCATTCAGCGTGTTCCATTACGTGCTCGGCCTGGTCACCGTCGAACAGTCGCTGGGCGGCGATGAAGCCGGAAGCTACGGGACGGCGTTCGAAATCGCGGCGCAAGGCGATTTTCCGCATGTCCTGCAGGCGCGCGCCGTGCTGATGTCCGGGGACTTCGACTCGCTGTTCTCCAGTGGATTGTCCCTGATGCTCGACGGCATCGCGCTGCGACTGTCGCAAGCGACCTAGCGGGTTTCCACGCAGCGCGGAACGACGCTGTCAGGTCGAAACCGCAAGGATCTCCTCGCCGCACCATCCATTGGTATGGATCCATACCAACGTGTTATCGCGTGGCGCTGGACCGGCTGATTAGATGGTCATGACCGCAGCGATCGCTCGCAGCGGATCGACGGCCGACCCGGTCGAACATTTCGATACGAAGGGCGGCATCTCCGGACACACCGGAGATACACAGGCAAATCAGGCTGTGCTCACCACGGCGCCATGCGGCGCCGCGCCGGGCAGGTGCGTGCTTTCGCGCGGCGTCCGGTGTCACTCGGCACCAAACGATCACGGAGACCCTCATGGACAAGCTTCAACACGATCAGGTCGATCCGCTCCGCCGCCTGATGCTGGGCACGGCGGCGCTGGGGGTGGCGGCGGCCCCGCTTGGCCTGGTGCGCCCCGCGCATGCGGCGGCATCGACGTCGCCATCCGGGACGCCGACGCCGCGCCGCGCGCAGCACACCTCGTTCGCGCCGCTGAAGCAGGTGCGTGCCGGCGTGCTGGACGTGGCCTACGCGGAGGCCGGCCCGGCCAATGGCCCGCCGGTGATCCTGCTGCACGGTTGGCCGTACGACATCTACAGCTACGTCGACGTGGCGCCGCTGCTGGCGAAGGTCGGCTATCGCGTGATCGTGCCGTACCTGCGCGGTTACGGCGGCACGCGCTTCGTGTCGGCGGACACGCTGCGCAACGGCCAGCCCTCGGCACTGGCGGAGGACGTGTTGCAGCTGATGGACGCGCTGCGCATCCGCACCGCGGTGCTTGGCGGCTTCGACTGGGGCGCGCGTTCGGCTGATATCGTCGCCGCGTTGTGGCCGGAGCGGGTCAAGGCGCTGGTCGCCGTCAGCGGTTACCTGATCGGCAGCCAGGCGTCGGGCCAGGTTCCGCTGGTGCCCGATGCGGAGCTGCAGTGGTGGTACCAGTACTACTTCGCCACCGAGCGCGGTCGCGAAGGTTACGACAAGTATCGCCACGACTTCGCCAAGCTCATCTGGAAGCTGGCCTCGCCCAAGTGGGCGTTCGATGACGCGACCTTCGACCGCAGCGCGGCGGCGTTCGCCAATCCGGACCACGTCGACATCGTCATCCACAACTACCGCTGGCGCCTGGGCCTGGCAAAGGGCGAGGCGAAATACGACGCGCTGGAAGGCCGCCTGGCCCAGTTTCCGTCGATCGGCGTTCCGACCATCACGATGGAAGGCGACGCCAACGGCGCGCCGCATCCGCCGCCGGAATCCTACGCGAAGCGCTTCACCGGCAAGTACGAACACCGCCTGATCACCGGCGGCATCGGCCACAACCTGCCGCAGGAAGATCCGCATGCGTTCGCGCAGGCGGTGATCGATGCGGACCGTCTGTGACGGGAGGCGAGGGCAATGAACATCCGATGGCTGATGCTGCCGGCGGCGATCGTCGCGCTGGGCATGTTCTCGCCGGCGTTCCGGGTCGATGCCGATACCCACAAGCCTGCCTCGCCGATCTACGGCGTGACGGTGCCCGATGGCTATCGCAAGTGGGAGCTCATCGCCCCGGCGCGCGAGGCGGCACCGTTCGACGAACTGCGCGTGGTGCTCGGTAACGATGTCGCGGCCATGGCGTATCGCAAGGGCACGCGGCCGTTCCCGGACGGCAGCGTGCTGGTGAAGCTGGCCTGGAAGGAAGTGCAGTCGCCGGATTTCGCGTCGGCCACCATTCCGGGCAAGGCGACCACCGTGCAGATCATGGTGAAGGACTCCAAGAAGTACGCCGCGACCGGCGGCTGGGGCTTCGGGCGCTTCATCGACGGCGTGCCGACCGACGAGGCGCAGCATCGCACCTGTTTCGCCTGCCACGAGTCGCGCGTGAAGGACCGTGACTACGTGTTCACGCAGTGGGCGCCGTGAGCCGCGGGACTGACGAGGCCAACGACATGAGCCAACGATGGCTGATCACCGGCAGTTCCCGCGGCCTGGGTCGCGCGCTCGCGCAGGCGGTGCTCGAAGCGGGGCATCGCCTGGTGGCGACGGCACGCGATCCAGCGCAGCTGCAGTATCTGGTCGAGCGTCATGGCGACGCGGTCCGCGCGGTGCCGCTGGACGTGACCGATCCGGCGGCGGCCGACGCCGCGGTGCAGGCCGCGGTCGAGGCCTTCGGCGGCCTCGACGTGCTGGTCAACAACGCCGGCTACGGCAACGTCAATTCCGTCGAGGACACATCGCTCGAGGAGTTCCGCCGCCAGATCGAAACCAACCTGTTCGGCACCATCATCATGACCAAGGCCGCGATTGCGCTGATGCGCCTGCAGCGAAGCGGCCACATCATCCAGTTCTCGTCGGTCGGCGGACGCGTCGGCGCACCCGGCCGCGCGCCGTACTCGGCGGCGAAGTGGGGCGTGGAAGGATTCTCCGAAGTGCTGGCGCAGGAAATGGCCCTGGTCGGCGTGCGCGTGACGATCATCGAGCCCGGCGGATTCCGCACCGACTTCGCCGGGGCTTCGACCACACTGCACGAAGGCCGGGCGGAGTACGACGCCGTGGTCGGCAATGCCGCACGCATGCAGCGCGCCTACGACGGTCGCCAGCCGGGCGATCCCGCGCGTGCGGCCCAGGCGATCCTCGCCGTCACGGCAGTCGACGCACCACCGCTCCGGCTCGCACTCGGCAGCGATGCAGTGGCTGCCATCGAACGCGCCGAGCACCTGCGCCTGGAGGAACTCGCACGATGGCGCGAGCTCAGCACGTCCACCGATTTTCCGACCTGATCGCATCCGGTCGGCAGCAGGCACGCGGCCGACACGCCGTCGTCGCTTATCCCGGCGCTCCGGCGCTATCCCCCAAGGCTGTACCCGAAGGAGAACGAAGATGAAGAACCTGCTGGCCGCACTGGCCATGAGCGCGGCCTCGCTGGTCGCGGCCGACGCCTCGGCGCAGACGGCAAAACCCACCGTCGTGCTGGTGCACGGCGCGTTCGCGGATGCGTCCAGCTGGAACGGCGTGATCCGCATCCTGGAGAAGGACGGCTACCCGGTGGTGGCCGTCGCCAACCCGCTGCGCGGCGTCGCCAGCGACGGTGCGTACGTGTCCGGCATCGTGTCCAGCCTCGGCAAGCCGGTGGTGCTGGTCGGGCATTCCTATGGCGGCAGCGTCATCACCGAGGCCGCGCGTGGCCAGTCCAGCGTCAAGGCGCTGGTCTACGTCAGCGCGTTCGCTCCGGCCGAGGGCGAAACGGCTGCCGGCCTGTCCGGCCAGTTCCCGGGCAGCACGCTCGGCCAGGCGCTCGCGCCGCCGGTGAAGCTCGCCACGGGCGGAAACGACCTGTACATCCTGCAGGACAGGTTCCACCAGCAGTTCGCGGCGGACGTGCCGAAGGCGGACGCAGTCCTGATGGCGGCCACCCAGCGCCCGATCACCGAAGCGGCGCTCAACGAGAAATCCGGCAGCCCGGCGTGGACCAGCATTCCGTCGTGGTTCGTCTATGGCGACCAGGACCGCAATATCCCGCCGAAGGCGCTGGGCTTCATGGCCGAACGCGCGAAGTCGCGCAAGGCCGAGGTGGTTCCGGGTGGCTCGCACGTGGTGATGGTGTCGCACCCGGATACCGTGGCCCGACTGATCGAGCGCGCCGCCACGGCGAAGTGACGTAGGGGATGTCCATCGAACGTCGCCTCAGGTGGTGTCCCTGAGGCGACCGTTCTGCAACATCAGGCGGCGCGTCGGCGAGAGATGATCGACGAACGCATCGTCGTGGCTGACCACCACCAGCGCGCCGCGATACGCACGCAGCGCGCTTTCGAGTTCGCGCACGGCGTCCAGGTCGAGGTTGTTGGTCGGCTCGTCCAGCACCAGCAACTGCGGTGCCGGCGTGGCGTGCAGCACGCAGGCCAGGCTGGCACGCAGGCGTTCGCCGCCGGACAGGGCCGACACCGGCAGATGCATGTCATCGGCGCGGAACAGCCAGCGCGCGAGCAGGTGGCCGCGTTCCGCATCGGGCAGTTCCGGTGTGCAGCGGGCGAAGTTGCCTGCCACGGTGTCGTTCGCATCCAGCGCGTCCAACCGCTGCGACAGCATCGCGATGCGGCCCGGCCCGCGCTGGACCGAGCCTGCGCACGGCGACAGCTCGCCGGCAATCAGCTGCAGCAGCGTGGTCTTGCCCGCACCGTTGGCGCCGTGCAGGGCAATGCGCTCGGGCCCGCGGATCTGCAGGTCCACGCCGTGCGCTCCGAACAACGCACGGCCATCGCGCACCACCTGCAGGCTTCGTCCGGAGAACAGCAGCCGTGACGCTGGCACTTCCGTGGCCGGTAGCTCCAGCTTCAACTCCGGCGTGTCGCGCAGGCCGCGGCGGGCTTCGATCAGTCGCTGCTGCGCGTCGACGATCCGCGCCGAATGTACGTCGTCCGACCGCCCGGCCGAGACCTGCGCCGCGCGCTTGCGATTGCCCGCCACGATGCGCGCCAGGCCGGCGCTATGCAGGTTGCGTGCGGCGTTGCCGGCGCGTCGCTCCATGCGTTCGCGCGCCTGCTGGCGTTCGCGTTGCTCTCGCTTCACCGTCTGCCGGAGACCGCGAACTTCCTGTTCGGCCGCTTCGGCTTCGACACGCGTGGCCTCTTCGTAGAATTCGAAGCCGCCGCCGTACAGGCGCAGCGCGCTGCGGTCGAGCTCCGCGATCTGGTCCATACGGTCGAGCAGGCCGCGATCGTGGCTGGCCACCACCAGGCAGCCATCCCATTCGTCCACCATACGGTAAAGACGCTGGCGCGCGTCGCGGTCGAGATGGTTGGATGGCTCGTCCAGCAGCAGCACATCGGGGCGTTCGAGCCACTGCGCGGCGAGCCCAACGGCCATCACCTCGCCGCCGCTCAGGCTTTCCAGCCGGCGATCGAGCGCGACGTGATCCAGGCCGAGCCGGGCAAGCGTGGCGCGCGTGCGGTCTTCCAGGTCCCAGTCGTCGCCGACGGTGTCGAACAACGCCTGATCCGTCCGGCCGCTGGCGATGGCGGCCAGCGCATCGAGCCGGCCGGCAACGCCCAGCACTTCGGCCACGCGCAACGCGCGCGACAGCGCGAGCTGCTGCGGCAGATAGGCGAGGGTGCCGGCGACTTCCACGTGACCCGTAGTGGGCGCCAATTCTCCGGCCAGCAGCCGCATCAGCGTGCTCTTGCCCGCGCCGTTGGGCGCGACCAGGCCGGTGCGCTGCGCACCCAGCGTGAACGAGAGGTCCTCGAAGACCGGCGTACCGTCCGGCCAGGCGAAACGAAGTTGCGAAACGCGAACGTGCGCGTGCGTCATGAAACGATCTCCATCGGGCCGGCGAGGCGTGTCGCGCGGCGGATCAGGCCAGCGATCGCCCTGCGCGCGTCAGTCGCGGCGGCAGGCGGATCGGTGGTGTCGGCGAAGGAGTCGTTCGATCACATGACGCGTGGAGTGCTCCGTGGATGCCGCGTCCGTCACCTGCGGGATGACGGCACGGACGGGCGGCCATTATTCGATGTTCGTGCGCGATTGTCTTCCTGCAGCATCGCCGGCGTTCAGCCAGACCCCGGGCATGGAGGATGAGCGGCCGCCGTCCGTGGCGGCGCGCTCTTGACGCGGCAGGTTGCAGTTCGAATCAGCGCCGGATGAAGTCCAGCAGGTCGGCGTTGATCACGTCCGCATGGGTGGTGCACATGCCGTGCGGGTATCCGGGGTAGACCTTCAGCGTGCCGTGCTTGAGCAGCTTGATCGTCAGCAGCGCCGAATCGGCGATCGGCACGACCTGGTCGTCATCGCCGTGCAGCACCAGTGTCGGTACGTCGATGGCCTGCAGGTCCTGCGTGAAGTCCGTCTCGGAGAACGCCTTGATGCCGTCGTAATGCGCCTTGGCGCCGCCGTTCATGCCCTGGCGCCACCAGTTGTCGATGACGCCCGGGTTGACCTTCGCGCCATCGCGGTTGAAACCGTAGAACGGTCCGGCCGGGAAATCGCGGAAGAACTGCGCGCGATTTACGGCCACCGCGGCACGAATGCCGTCGAAAACTTCGCCCGGCAGGCCGCCCGGATTGGCGGCGGTCTTCAGCATGATCGGCGGCACAGCGCCGATGAGCACCGCCTTCGCGACGCGGCCACGGCCGTGGCGAGCGACGTAACGCGCGACTTCGCCGCCGCCGGTGGAGTGGCCGATGTGCACGGCATCGCGCAGGTCGAGGTGGTTCATCACGGCGGCGGCATCGGCGACGTAGTGGTCCATGTCGTGGCCGTCGCTGACCTGGCTCGAACGCCCGTGCCCGCGGCGGTCGTGCGCGATGACGCGATAACCGTGCGAGAGGAAGAACAGCATCTGTGCATCCCAGTCGTCGCTGGACAGAGGCCAGCCATGATGGAAGACGATGGGTTGCGCCGTCTTCGGGCCCCAGTCCTTGTAGAAGATGCTGACGCCGTCGTCGGTGGTGATGATGCTCATTGCCGGTTTCTCCGTGAGGGATTCGAAGAAACTACGGCGTTGGTTGCGATGCGAGAATCGTACGTGCGGTTCGCGGATTCATACGAAGGTGTGGTTGCCTTCGCCACGCTCCAGCGCCGCGACGATGCAACGCGCGAGGGTCGGGCCGTCCATCGGCTTGACCAGGTACGCGAAGGCGCCGCTGGCCAGCACGCGGTCGCGCGTGGTGTCGGACGGATAGGCCGTCATCACGATCACGGGAAACCGACGTCCTGCCTCGGCCAGTGCGTCCAGCAACTGCGCGCCGGTCATGCGCGGCATCTGCATGTCGGTGATGAGGCAGCCGGGATCGCCCGCGTCCGCGTCCTCGAGGAACGCGACGGCCGAGCCGTACGTGCGGACCTCGTGACCGAGCGACCGCAACAGGCTGGAAAGCGATGTCCTGACGCCATCGTCGTCGTCGACGATGGCGATCATGGGTGCGGGGTTCATCAGTCGGGCCCTTCGCGCCGCGCTGTGCACGAGCGTGCATCCGATGGCGGCCCATGCACGTTAACCGCGCGCCGCCCGGCGCGGAATCATACGCAGGTATGTTCGTGCGGCCGGCTCAGCCGGTGGCCACGCCCAGCGCCTGCGCCTGGCGCACCAAGTCAGCCAGGGTGCGCACGCCCATCTTCCGCATGACGTTGCCGCGGTGGATCTTCACGGTGATCTCGCTCAGCCCGATCAGGCCGGCCACCTGCTTGTTCATCAGGCCCGACGCGACATGCGCCATCACTTCGCGCTCGCGCGGGGTCAGCGTCGCGTAGCGCGCGCGCACCTCGTCCAGTGCGGAAGCCTCCGCCCGCCGTTGCGTGTCGCGCTCGATGGCCGCCGCGACCGCATCGAGCATGTCCTGGTCGCGGAAGGGCTTGGGCAGGAAGTCCACCGCGCCGGCCTTCATCGCGCGCACCGACATCGGGATGTCGCCGTGCCCGGTCATGAACACGATGGGCAGCGCGATGCCGTGCCGCGCCAGTTGGTCCTGCAGGTCCAGACCGCTGATGCCGGGCAGGCGCACGTCCAGGATGAGGCACCCGGGACCGTCCGGCACCGCCGCCTGCAGCAGTTCCGCGGGCGAGGCGAACGACAGCGTGCGCAGGCCGATGGAGCGGAACAGGCTGTCGAGCGCCTCGCGTATCGCCGCCTCGTCGTCGACGATGACGACGATGGGAGGAGGCGTTGCCGGGCTGCGCGGGTGGGCGGGCGTGTTCATGCGGGCATATCCGTGGACGCGATGGAAAGCGACAGCGTGAACGTCGCACCGCGACCGGGCTCGCTGTCGACGACAAGCCGGCCGCCGTGCGCTTCGGCGATGGTCCTGCAGATCGCCAGGCCCATGCCCATGCCCTGCGGTCGCGTGGTGAAGAAGGGATCGAACAGGCGCTCCATGTGTTCGGGCAGGATGCCGGGACCTGTATCCGCCACCGCGATGTCGATGCAGTCGTCGCCGACGCACGCGCGCACGGCGAGGTGCCGGCGTCCTGGCTGCCCCGTCATCGCCTGGCTGGCGTTGACCATCAGGTTCACCAGCACCTGCTGGAGCTGCACGCGATCGCCGCGCACCTCGGGCAGGTGCGGCTCCAGCTCCAGCTGCAACTCCACCATGCCGCGCGCGAGTTCGTGCTGCACCAGGCGCGCCGCATCCTCGATCACGACCGTCACGTCGAGCGCTTCGCTGCGCGCCGGCGCCTTGCCCAGGAACGCACGGATCCGCTGCACGATCTCGCCGGCACGGCGTCCTTCGGACACGATGCGCGTGATCGCGGTTTCCACCTCGCCCAGATCGGGCGGGTCGCGCCGCAGCCAGCGCAGGCCGGCCTCGCCGTACGTGACCACGGTCATCAGCGGCTGGTTGACCTCGTGCGCGATCGACGCCGTCAGCTCGCCCAGCGTGGACACGCGCGAGGCGTGCGCCAGCTCGGTCTGCGCCAGCAGCAGGGCGTCCTGTGCACGCCGCCGCTCGGTGTTGTCGAGCACGAACACCAGCACGGTCGCATCGCCATCTTCCGGCAAGGGAAACGTGATGGTGAACAGCACCGGCGCGCGGCTGCCGTCGACGCGGACGATTTCGGTCTCGCCTTCGTGGAACGCGTCGCCGCGTGCGAAGGCGAGCAGGGCGCCGGCGAATGTCCGGTCCGCATCGCCCAGCACGTCGTGCACGGAGGCGGGCGCAGGCGTGGACTCGTCGCCGCCCAGCATCGTCGCGAAGGCGGGGTTGACGTCCTCGATGCACGCCAGTCGGCACGCCTGGCTGATGAAGCCGGGATGCTCGGCGATGTGCGCCGCCAGTGCCTCCGCGTCGTGCAGGCCGCGGGCGTCCAGCTCCGCCCGTACCGCGCTCCAGTCCTGCTGGAGCACGCCGATGCGGCTTTCGTCGAACATGCGCCGATAACGCCGTTCACTGCGCACCAGGGCGGCATACGCCGCCTTGCGTTCGGTGACGTCGGTGTGTGTTTCCAGCACGCCGACGATGCGGCCGTGATGGTCGCGCTGCAGTACCCAGCGGCTGTCGAGCACCAGCGTGTTGCCGTGGCGCGTGACCTGTTCCAGTACGCCTTCCCACCGCCCGGTTGCCAGCAGCTCGGCCTCGATGGCTTCGCGCCGGTCCGGATAGCAGGTGCCGAGCAGCTCGTCCGCCTTGCGGCCCAGCGCTTCATCCGGCGACCAGCCGTACACGCTCTCGGCCGTGCTGTTCCAGAACGTGATCGTGCCGCCGATGTCGCGCACGAAGATCATGTCGTGCGACACGTCCAGCAGTGTGGCCTGCGCGACGAGCGTGCGCACCGCGCTCTGGTTGCGCAGCGCCAGCAGCGCGGCAATGCCGATGGCCGCCAGGCTGACGAACGCGCGCACCGTCTGCGAGCCGACGTGCTCCAGGCCGTGCGTGTCCACGTACGCGGCAAGGGTGAGCACCGCGCCGCTTACCGCTGCCACGATGATGTCGCCGCGCCGGTGCGTTCCGGCCACCAGCAGCACGGCGACCACGTAGAGCACCGCGACCGCGCCTTCCAGCGTGGTCAGGGTGTCCAGCAGGAAGATGGCCAGCATCAGCAGCGCGGCCGCGGCGCGCAGCACCATGCGGTTCATGCACTCGCGTCCGGGTGCACGCACCGAGCCCCGCGACAGCGAGGGCGAGCGATACGGATCCATGCGGGGCGGGGCAGGCAAGCGGGTCTCCGTAGTGGCGACAAACCGGCCGGACACTAGCACCGTCGCGTTGCCCGGCGCAGGTAACGTCGTGCGCTTTTCGCGTCGTCGATGCGCGGATACAAACCAAGGTATGAGCAGACGAAACGATCATCCAATACAGCCGGCGCATCGACGTGCCTAGTCTGGATTCATCGGCCGAGCGGCCGGCCTCGCCTCAAGGAAGCAGATCGTTCATGAACATGCTGCCCGTCAAATCGCGCCAGTCGGCGTCGCTGCACACCCGCACGGACCTGCGTTCGCAATCCGGAATCGACATTGCCGGCGCGCTCACCGTGCTGCTGGCCGACATGCTGGCGTTGTACCTGAAGACCAGGAACTTCCACTGGCACATGTCCGGTCCGCATTTCCGCGACTACCACCTGTTGCTGGACGACCAGGCCACCGAGATCTTCGCCACCACCGACACCATCGCCGAACGCGCGCGCAAGGTCGGCGGCACAACGCTGCGCTCGATCGGCCACGTGCAGCGCCTGCAGCGGCTGCTGGACAACGATGCCGAATACGTCACGCCGCAGGACATGCTGGCCGAACTGGCCGACGACAACCGCCGGCTCGCGTCGTTCCTGCGAGCCACGCACGGCGTGTGCGAGCAGTATGGCGACGTGGCCACCACCAGCCTGCTCGAAACCTGGATCGACGAGGCCGAGCGCCGCAGCTGGTTCCTGTTCGAAACCACGCGCGCACCACGCTGAGGCCACGACAGCACGCCATTGGCGGGCAGAGCGGGCAACTTTCGCCGGCCGCCGAAGCCGCGGTTGATCAGTGGCGACATTTCGTTACACAACACCGCGTAGGCCGACACACCGGAGATACGCGTGCGCCCCAATCTGGCTTCGCCGGGTCGACAAAGCACTGCGACCGCGACCTGAAGACCACCACGAATTCCAGGAGTATCCACAATGCATTCCCCCGAAACCAACGAACCCATCGACGGCGAGCGGCGGCGCTTCATCGGTACCGCTGCCATGACCATGGCCGCCGCGGGCGCCTGGAGCCTGTTGCCCGGCGACGTGCTGGCGGCCGCGCAGCCTGATGGCGTCCGCCCTTTCAAGGTGCGCATTCCGGAATCGGACGTACTCGACATGCGCCGCCGCGCGAGCGCGACGCGCTGGCCGGACCGCGAAACGGTCGGCGACGAATCGCAGGGCCTGCAACTGGCGCGGCTGCAGGCGCTGGTCGGTTACTGGGCCACCGATTACGACTGGCGCAATGTCGAGCGCAAGCTCAACTCACTACCGCAATTCACCACGAAGCTGGATGGGCTGGACGTGCACTTCATCCACGTACGCTCGCGTCACGCCGACGCCATGCCGTTGATCCTCACCCATGGCTGGCCGGGCTCGGTGCTCGAGTTCCTCAAGGCCATCGGCCCGCTGACGGACCCGACCGCGCACGGCGGCCGCGCGGAGGACGCCTTCCATGTGGTGATCCCCTCCATTCCCGGCTACGGATTCTCGGAGCGTCCACGTGAGGCCGGATGGGGGCCCGATCGCATCGGTCGCGCGTGGGACGTGCTGATGAAGCGCCTGGGTTACGCGCGCTACGTATCGCAGGGCGGCGACCACGGCTCGGTGATCTCCGACGTGATGGCACGGCAGGCACCGGCAGGGCTGCTCGGCATCCACCTCAACATGCCCGCCACCGTGCCGCAGGATGTCATCCGCGCGATCAACGCGGGCGATCCCGCACCCGCCGGCCTGGACGCGAACGAGCGCGCCGCATTCGACGCACTGAACGCATTCTTTTCGAAGAACGCCGCCTACGGCGCGATGATGGTGACGCGTCCGCAGACCGTCGGGTATGCGCTGACGGATTCGCCAGCGGGACTCGCCGGGTGGATGTACGACAAGTTCACCCAGTGGACCGACAGCAACGGCGATCCGGAGCGCGTGCTCACGCGTGACGAGATGCTGGACGACATCAGCCTGTACTGGCTGACCAACAGCGCGGTGTCCGCGGCACGGTTCTACTGGGAGAACCACAACAACAACTTCAGCGCCGTCGCGCAGAAGACGGGTGAGATCGCCATCCCGGTGGCCATCACGGTGTTCCCGGGCGAGATCTACCGCGCGCCGCGGACGTGGGCGACGCAGGCCTACCGCACGCTCTACTACTTCAACGAAGTCGACAAGGGCGGCCATTTCGCCGCGTGGGAGCAACCGGAACTGTTCGCCAGCGAACTGCGCGCCGCCTTCAGGCCGCTGCGTGCGCGGCTCTGATCCTGGCCGGCTGCCATCTACATTCTCGGAGACAGCAACATGAGCGACACGCAGCATCTGCAGGGCAAGGCCGCCCTGGTATTCGGCGGATCGCGCGGCATCGGCGCCGCCATCGCGCGCCGGCTGGGCAGCGAAGGCGTACGCGTCGCGCTGACCTACGCCACGTCGCCCGGCAAGGCGCAGGAAGTGGCCGACGACATCGAAGCGACAGGTACGCAGGCCGTCGCGATCCAGGCGGACAGCAGCGATGCCGATGCCATCCGCAACGCCGTCGAGCAGACCTTCGAGCGCTTCGGCCGTCTCGACATCGTCGTGGTGAATGCGGGCGTGCTGACGCTCGGGCCCATCGATGCCATCGCGCTGGAAGACCTGGACCGCGCCCTGGCGGTCAACGTGCGTGGCGTATTCCTCGCCATCCAGGCCGCACAGTCGCGCATGGGGCAGGGTGGCCGAATCATCACCATCGGCAGCAACACCGCCAATCACGCATCGCCGGGTTCAAGCGTGTACGCCATGACCAAGGCGGCGGTGGCCATGCTGGTGCGCAGCGTCGCGCTGGACCTGGCGGCGCGCGGCATCACCGTCAACAACATCCAGCCCGGCCCGACGCTCACCGACATGACGCAGGACCTGATCGACCGCGTGCTTCCGCACGTTCCGGTCGGCCGCGTTGCGGTGCCGTCGGAGATCGCCGGCATGGTGGCGTATCTCGCCGGCGACGAAGCGGGCTACGTCACCGGCGCCAGCCTGACCATCGACGGAGGCATGTCGCTGTAATCCGGCGCGGCCAACCTGCCGCCGGCCTTGCCCATGCCCACACCCGACTGCCACCTGCTGCTGGAAGTGCACGACCTGTCTGGCCTGGCCAGACCGCTGGTCGACGCCGTGCTTCGGATCGATCTGGGCGCCCGCATCACGCCGGATGCGACCCGCGGCACGGTCCAGGTCGAAGGGCGTTTCCGGAAGGCGGAAGTGATCGCCGCGGCAAGCCGGATCGGTTGCGAGGTCCTGCGCGTCGAGGAACGGCCGCCGTCGCCCAAGGTCGCAGGCTCGACCTGGTTCGGCTGGGCCTAGGTATAGAAGGATCTAGTCAAGGTCAGGACGCGGCCGGACAATCCGCTCGAACCCTGCCATTGATGCGCTGGCATGGCGCTAATCGGTCGGAGGAAGATCATGGGGAGCCACAAGTTGAAGTCCGCGCCATCCGTGGAGGACTTCATGAGCCACGCGCCGCAACCACTCAGGGCAGAGATGGAAGCACTCCGCCAGCTCGTGTTGTCCGCCAGCCCGGGGATTGGCGAGGAGGTGAAGTGGAACGCGCCGAGTTTCCACCTCGGCGAGCACTTCGCCACGATGCGCCTCAACGGCAAGGTCCCGCTGCAACTCATCCTGCATCGGGGAGCGAAGAAGAGCGAGTTGCCGCCACCGGCGATCGACGACCCGACAGGACTTCTCGAATGGTTGGGCCCGGACCGGGCGTGCGTGAACTTCACGAAGCCGGGAGCCGTGTCCGCACGGGCCGATGCGTTGAAGACGATCCTGCAGCAATGGGTGAATTACATTCCACCGCGAACGGTGGGTTGAACGATCCGCGCTTCGGCGTTGGCCCCGACAGCCCGGCACACATGCGTCAGGCGAGACACACCACGCTCTTCAGTCAGGAAGTGCCCGTTTCCGGCCCCTCTCGTATCAGTCCGGCATCGCTAGTCGGCCTTCTCGATCCGATAGGCGATCAGACCCCACGCTCCGGAGGTGGAGTTTCCAGAGCATTGGTACGACCACGCCTGTACCCAGTGACCGTTGGCGTGGGTCACGGTGATGGTGTCACCAGGCTGACCACTGGTCGGCAATGGAACGGGTGGCGCAGGCACGCTCTTCGCGACTATGCCGTTTGATACCGATGTCGACCGGAGTTCCACGGTGATCTGGTCGCCCGGCACGAAACGTAGAGCGGAACCAGGTCCAAACGGGGCGTCCTTTGCGCGCAGCCATTCCTGAATCTGGACGCCTTCAGCCGAGCCGGCGCTGTACTCCGAGCGGGTGGTGGTCTGCGAGGTGTACCTGTCTGCTGCCCCTACAGTACCGACGCCACCGATCGCAATAACTGCAGCGAGGAGCCAGACGGTCCGAGAGTTCGCGTGCTTCATGCAGTGCTTCTCCTTTAGCGACTTCAATGTCGCGGTCCGACCGTACGTCTGAGCTCCTTTTCTAGCTTTGCGGGACTTGGCAGGTCGATAGTTGGATACTTGCCGAGCGCGCCGCACCGCGCGCCGGCTCACGGGTTGAACGCAAGCACCAGGAACGCGACGAACAGCGACAGGTGCACCGCGCCGACCAGCATGGTGGTGCGCGCACTGAGGAAGGTGACGGTCGTCAGCAGCAATGTCGCGGCGAGCAGCGCGATGCCGACCGGCGGCAATCCCAGCAGTACGGGCTGGCCGCGGGCCAGGCCAACGAACAATGTCACCGGCACCGAAATTCCCAGCGTGGACGTCGCCGCGCCAAGGCTCACGTTGATCGCCTTGGTCAGCTGGTTGGCGCCGACTGCGATCAGCGTGGACATGCCCTCCGGCGCGAACACCAGCATGGCGATCACCACGCCGCCGACCGCAGTCGGTATGCCGAAGTGCGACAGGCCGCGATCCAGCAGTTCGGCCAGGGGTGTAGCCAGCAGCGAGATCGGCACCATGCACAGCAGCAGGCCGGCGGTGTGCATTGCCAGCCGCTTTGCGCGGCCCGCGTCGGCAGCAGGCTCATGCATCGCTGGCGCAGGGGCGGGCGGTGGCGCAGGTTCCGTTGCCTCCACGAAGTAGGCCTGGTGGCGACCGATCTGCAACCACAGGAACAGGCCGTACAGGAACAGCGTCATGATCGAGAAACACACCGACTGCAGCAGGGTCAGCGTGCCGTCCGGCGTGGAAGTGGTGAAGCTGGGCAGCACCAGGGCGATGCTCGACAGCGGTATCACCACCGAGAGGTAGGCGGTGGCGCCCTGCAGGTTGAACAACTGCTCGTGATAGCGGTAGCCGCCGATCAGCAGGCCGATGCCGACCACGCCATTGAGCACGATCATCAGCACCGAGAACATCGCGTCGCGCGCAAGGGTGGAGACCTCCTCGTCGACGAACATCGCCGCGCAGATCAGCACCACCTCGATCGCCGACACGGACATCGTGAGGACCAGCGTGCCGAATGGTTCGGGCAGCTCCCGCGCCAGCGCCTCGGCCTCCTGCACGGCATCGAACGCGCTCCACAGCACCACCAGAACCAGCCAGATGAAGATGCCGGTGTGCAGCAGCGGGCGGCCGGGCGCTTCCAGGCCGGGCGTCGCGATCAGCAGGGCGACGACGGTAAGCCAGCCTGCAATCGCGCCCGCGCTGATCCTCATCTGGACCTCCCTGCGTGGCGATGACGCGCGCGGTCCATCGACCGCGCCCGCGGTTTCGCGGCCATCGCGATGCGTTCGACGAAGACCATCACGCCGCACAACGATGCATCAACGGCTAACCCGAGTCGTCCTTCCATCCGATGCCACCTGCACGCGATCGCCAACGCGGAAGTCGTTGACACTGCCTTCCTGTGTCACCGCGATGGTTCGTCCGGATTCCAGTTCGACCGTGATCTCGATGCCCGACTGAGCGCCGCGCGACATCCGGTTGCCGATCGCGCCACCAGCGACTGCACCGGCCACGGCACCCGCGGTGTTCGCGCGTCGTCCACCGCCGATGGTGCTGCCCGCGATTCCACCGAGCGCCGCGCCGGTGGCGGTGCCGACGTTGCGCGAGTCGTTCTGGATGGTCACGGCCAGCACCCGGCGGACCTTTCCCCATTCGACGGATCGCGCGACACCGACCTCGGAGCTGCCTACGGCCTGCGCCGCCACCTCGGGCGCGGCGAGCAGACCCAGCACGAAGCAGAGCATCGACATCTGCAGCCTGGCGTTCATCTGTGAACCCCTTGAGGACGCGACTTCAGTCCGCAGGGCGTACGCCCACTGCAGTGACGGGCTGGTGAAATGTCGCGAGTGACATACGTCCAGACGCCACGTAGAGGCGATTGCGGGTTGCTGCCCATCACAGGCGCATAACAGCCGCGGGCGTACAGGAACCGCAGTTCATCTCGGATCGCGCCCATGAGCCCGCTAAGGATGGTGGTAGTGGCTGCCTTGTTCTACGTGGCCGCGTGTGCCGAGAAGACACCGGAGATCACTGCGCGCGACGCGCAGGCGCCGGCAGCTATCGAAGCACGCAGCAGCGCGCCGGCTCCGGCGCAGACCAGCGTCCTGTTCCGCAACGTGCGCATCTTCAACGGCGTCGATCCCGTCCTCCAGGAGGCAGCCGACGTGCTGGTGCGTGGCAATCGCATCGTGCAGATCGGCAAGATCGACATGGCTGCGGCCGAGCAGGGCATGACGATCATCGACGGCGGCGGACGCACGCTGATGCCGGGGCTGATCGACATGCATTGGCATGCGCTGGCGGTGCGGCCGACGATCGCGGTGGCCCTGAACTCGAACGCGGGTTACCTCAACCTGATGGCGGGCGCCGAGGCGTCGGACACGTTGCAGCGCGGTTTCACCACGGTGCGCGACGTCGGTGGCGCTTCGTTCGGACTCAAGCGCGCCATCGACGAAGGCTGGCAGGCCGGTCCGCGCATCTATCCTTCCGGCGCAATCATCAGTGTCACCGGCGGCCATGGCGATTTCCGCAGTCCGGAGGATCTACCGCGCGCGCTCGGCAGGTCCGAGTCGCGCCCGGAAGTGATGGGCGACACCGCCATTGCCGACACGCCGGACGAAGTCCGCCTGCGCGTGCGCGAACAGCTCATGCGCGGCGCGTCGCAGATCAAGCTGACGGCCGGTGGCGGCGTATCGTCGCCGCACAGTCCGCTGGATGTGGTGACGTTCACGCCGGACGAACTGCGCGCCGCCGTACTCGGCGCCAACCAGTGGGGAACGTACGTCACCACTCATGCCTACACGCCGGCAGCCATCCGCCTGGCCGTCGAGGCCGGCGTGCAATGCATCGAACACGGCAACCTGATGGACGAAGCCACCGCCCAGCTGCTGGCGACGCGCAACGTGTGGTTGAGCATCCAGCCGCTGCCGGAAGAACTGCTTCGCGCGTTCCCGCCGGATTCGGAGGAATACGCGAAAGGCCGCGAAGTGCTGGCCGGTACCGATCGCGCGTACCAGCTGGCGAAGAAGTACAAGCTCAAGACCGCGTTCGGCACCGACGTGCTGTTCTCCGCCGCGTTGGCACAACGCCAGGGCCAGCTGCTGGCCAGCCTGACCAAGTGGTACACGCCCGCCGAGGCGCTCATCATGGCAACCAGCACCAACGCGCAGCTGCTCGCATTGTCCGGCGAACGCAATCCGTATCCGGGCCGGCTGGGCGTCGTCGATGTCGGCGCACTGGCGGATCTGCTGCTGGTGGAGGGCGATCCGCTGTCGGACATCGCGCTGATCACCCGCCCGAAAGAGAACTTCCGGGTAATCGTCAAGGACGGACGGATCTACAAGAACACGATCCGCGCCGAGTGACGCGCAGAGCGTCGTCGGGCACGCGGGCGCACGTGCACTACAACCAGCCGTTCTGGCGGTAGATGGCGATGATCGAATCGGCGATGCCCGTGGCGGTTCGCTGCGCTGCGCCGCGGATCGATTCGGCTCCGCGTTCCTGCATGACGTTGGACGTGCCCGACACCGCCGCACTCGTGGCGATCGAACCCGCCGCACTCGCCGCGCCCAGCGGCAGCAGCACGCCCGGGAGGCGGCCACCCTGCGTGCTCGTCTGCGCCGCCGCGAGCGAGCGTGGGCCGGTCGCGGTGATCTGGAACGCTTCGACCAGCGTGCTCATCTCGCCGCGTCCCACGCCGAATCCGACCAGCACGCGCATCGACCGGCTGCCCGGATTGACCGAAACGAACTCGCCGCGCAGCACCACGTCGCCGAGCTTCGGCACCGGCCCGGCCCCCACCGGGTACGCATCGATGCCGGCCTCGCGAAGGCGAGCCACCACCTGTTGCGCGACCTGCCGGCCAAGCTGACGGCCGTACTCGACATCGTTCGGTGTCTGCGCCGCTTCGTTCTGCTCGAAGTAGCCCGTGACAAGGGCATCGGGCGGGAGATCGCCGCGCGTGCCCGCGAAGTCGTACACAAGGATCCGGCCAGGACGTTCGACGGCGTGGGCGGTATCAGACCGCTCGAATTGCGCGGTGGGCGTGCTCGCACACGCGGTCAGGAGCGCTAACAGGGAGAGCAGGGCAAGCCGGTGGACGCTTCCGATGCTGGCCGAGAACGTGCAGTCGCGCAGGCGGGACTTCATGGCACGGACCCACAGGCTAGTGGAACGCCAATACACGCCTCGACCCGTTAGCCGATGGTGAAAGCGTCGGGTTGGCGCGTGCAGCCATAACGATGGGGCATAGCCATGCGGCGCGGCTCGCCAGCATCGAGTGCCTCGTGTGTCCACATGCAGTCGGCTCCTGCCGCGAGGCGATGCGACGGTCCGACGTCCTGTTGCATCCGTACTAGCGTCATTCCACGGGAGCCCGCAATGTCACGTTCCATCCGCTCGCTCGCACTCGGCCTGGCGTTGGCGCTGGGTGTCGCCGGCCCCGTGTGCGGCTATGCGCCCGGAATCACGGCAGTGCAGCTGTCGCCTTCAGAGGCAGCCGCGGTGCAACGTGCGGCACAGGCATGGCTTGAAAAAGCGAAAGCGCAGGGCTTCAGTGGCACCGTATTGGTGGCGGACGGCAGGAACGTGCTGTTCGAGGGGCAGGCGGGTCTGGCCGATCCGGCTACCGGCACCGCCATCGGGCCGAACACGCGCTTCAATCTGGCGTCCACGGGGAAGCTGTTCACCACAGTCGCGGTGCTGCAGTTACACGAGCGCGGCAAGCTGGACCTGGATGCTCCGATCGGCCGCTACCTGCCGGACTGGCCCGTGCAGAGCGTTCGCGAGCAGGTCACTGCGCGGCAACTGCTGATGCACACGTCCGGACTCGGTGCGTTCTGGGGGCCGGACTTCAAGGCACGACGCCAATCGCTGCACCAGTTGCGCGACTACATTCCGTTGCTGGCGGCGGAGCCCGAGTTCGAACCCGGCACGGCGTTCCGCTACAGCAACAGCGGCTTCATGCTGCTCGGCCTGCTGGTCGAGTCGGTATCCGGGCAGAGCTACTACGACTACGTCGCGCAGCACGTGTTCGCGCCGGCGGGCATGCGCGACACCGGCTACTACGCCATCGATGGTCGTGCCGAGCGCGCGGCGGTTCCGCACCGCGGTGGCACGGGGCAGGATCGCGATGCACCGATATTGCCGCTCCCCGAGCCTCGCGGCGCTGCGGCCGGCGGTGGCTATTCCACCGCACGCGATCTGTTGCGCTTCCACCGTGCTCTGCTCGATGGTCGTCTGCTGGGTCCGAAGGCAATGGCATTGCTGTTCGCACCCGTGGAATTGCCGCCGGGCACGCGCGCACCGCCGCACGGGTTGGGCGTACTGCGTTACGAAGCCGATGGCGATGTGGCATATAGCCACCCGGGCGGCGCGCCGGGCATCGGTGTCGACTTCCGTGGTATGCGCGCCAGCGGCTTCGCGGTCGTGGTGATGAGCAACAGCGAACAGCCAAGAACAATGTCGCTGGTGCCCGAACTGCTTGCCGCGATCTCCGATGCAGGCGGACCGGACCTGCGCCTGCCGCGCAGGGATGCACCGATGCCGGCTCCCGCACGTTGATGATCGGCTCGGCACGTGACGATTGAGATATCTGCTCCTGTTCAGGAGCGGTCGTGCGGCGCCGCCAGCATCGTTCGGTTCACACAAGTCGCAAGGATGAATGCGCCGGTCCTCATCGCTGGCGCTTCCGGAAAGGCCCGTTCATCCATGTTGCGCGAGCGGCTTGAGCCGCCCAACTTCGCAAGAGTTCTGCGCAGGCAACGTGAGGCGAACAGCGCTGACCAAGCGAAACACGCAGTCAGATAACTGAACGTCGTGCGTGGCTGAACGCTTCGCGCGTGAATATCCGTACACGTCCACAAATCCGGAAGAAACCTGCCCCTCGTTCATCACCGTTACGATGGCGTGAGTTAGTGTGCGCGTCAGTCACGAAGATGATCGTGACGTGATGACAGGCGAAGACGGCGGGGAGGCCGGCAGTACTTCGCTTCGTCTTCGGTGCCGCAGGCGTCGTGCCGGCGGCCAGGTCCATCTACCCGGAAACGAACGTGAACCAGATCCGCGCCAACGACGCGGCCGCGAAGCCGCGCCGCCGATTCATCCAGAAGAGCCTCATCCTCGCCACGCCCGCCGTCATCGGCTTCGGCGGAATCGGCAAGGTCCTGGCCGCAGGTGCCACGACCGCCGCTACGTACACGCCGGTTGCACGTGCCCGCGGCAGCGCCGTGGTCAGCGTCCGCGACCATGGCGCCCTTGGCAATGGCAGCAACGACGACACGGCTGCGTTCCAGGCCGCGATCAACGCGTTGCCTTCCACTGGCGGTACCGTGATCGTACCGGCCGGCGATTACGTGCTCGACCCGACCGTCAATGTGCGCCTGCGCAGTCTGATGCACCTGCAATTGGCCGATGGCGCCCGCCTGCGCGCCAAGCCCAATAGTGCCGACCGCGCCTACGTGCTGATGGTCTACAAGGTCAGCGACGTGGAAATCTCCGGTGGTGAGATCATCGGCGATCGACATGCCCACTTGGGCACGACCGGTGAGTGGGGCCACGGCATCATGGTGCGCGGCTCCAACCGCGTGACGATCCGCGACATCCGCATTTCGGACTGCTGGGGCGACGGCATGTGCATCGGTGGCGCGATGGTCACCGGTGCACCGAGCATCCCGACCAAGGATGCCGTGGTGTGCAATGTGGTTTCGACCAACAACCGCCGCCAGGGCCTGACCATCGGCTGCGCGCGCAACGTGAAGGTGTACGACTCGGAGTTCAGCAACTCCAACGGCATCGCGCCGGCGGCCGGCATCGACATCGAACCGGATCCGGATGCCATGTCGACCACCGACACCGTGCACATCGAGAACTGCCTGATCCGCAACAACGCGGGCAACGGCATCGTTGCCTACAAGCGCGTGGCAAATGTGACGGTCAAGAAGTGCACCGTGGAGTACAACGGCGGCTACGGCCTGCTGACCGTGACGGCCAACAAGGGTTACATCGCGCAGAACAGCTTCAAGCACAACTACCTGTACGGTGTGCAGTTCAGCGCCAGCACCCAGTCGTACCAGGTCAGCGGCAACGTGTTCCGCAACAACCACACCCGCCTGCATGGGGTGAACACCGTGTTGAACCCGCTGGTGAGCATTACCGGCATCGACACCAGCAAGACCGGCAACGGTGCGCACATTTCCAAGACGGCGGAGTGCGTCGACATCCGCGTGACCACCAACCAGTACGCGAAGTAAGGCGGCAAGGCAGGGGAGTGCCGGACGCCACACGTCGAACGGGAACGAGCCTAATGGCTCAACCCCTGGGCGCAGTGACAAGCAGGGGGATGAAGCGGACGTCGGGAACGGCGTCCGCTTTTTTTCTGGTACGCCGGATCGAAACTCCCGGAAGGCCCGTCTTCGGGCTGCGCGTCACCGCGTGTGGCGCACAACCGCAGGACAAGGCGGTTGGCGTGACCGCGGTAAGATCCGTCGAGCCGGCATGGCGAGCGATCTTGATCCACAGGAGGAAGTGCCAATGCAGGGGCACCGTATCTTCAAGGTGAAGTTCTCCAGCGTGTATCCGCTGTACATCCAGAAGGCCGAACGCAAGAACCGCACCAAGGAGGAAGTCGACCGGATCATCCGCTGGTTGACGGGCTACAGTCCGGCGGAACTGGAGCGGCAGATCGAAGAGGGCGTAGACCTGCAAGCTTTCTTCGACCAGGCGCCCGCATTCCATCCCAACGCATCGCTGATCCGTGGCGTCGTGTGCGGCATCCGGGTGGAAGACATCGACGACCCCTTGATGCAGAAGATCCGCTACCTGGACAAGCTCATCGACGAGCTTGCGAAGGGGAAGGCGATGGAATCGATACTGCGATGACTGGCTTTAGGAGCGTCCGCGCCTGATCAAGGACGCGAGTCGGCGGTGGGCTTGCAACCCCGGCTCGTCATCTAACGCTTGGATAGAGCATCGACCTGGGTACGGCTACCGGCGCTGACCTCATCGCTGCTATCCGACGGGTGCATCCCTGCGCTCGGATGGGTGCCGACGCAGGCGCAGCGTGAAGATCGGCTCCCCGTCCGCTGAATCTCCGCGAATGGTGTCTCGCGAAGCGGCCGGCATCGAAACAGCCGGAAGCCGCCGCAGCGTAAGCCCGTGATGCGTCCTTCGATCTGCATTCCCGGATTCGCAGCAATGACCGCGCCAGCGCATGTCCTGCGCGTCCAATGCCGGCGCCTTCGATGGAGACCCAGTGCGTTACGACTCGCGCGATGCAACCGGGTTCGCAGACGGAGCGGAGCTGGCTCCTTCGCGGGCGGCACGCTTCCTGGATTGCTTGGCGTCCTTTTCCTTCTTCTTCGCGATCTCGCGCTGACGCTTCTCGAATGCGTAATTGGGCTTTGCCAAGTTCAAGGTTCCCTTGATGGTTGAGGGTGAAACAGGTGCATGTGGTGCGCCTCAGCGAAGCTGGCCGTTGCCTTTCGAAGGCGAACCGGCTGTGGCAGGCTTTGCGGCCACTTCTTCCTTCGCGATCTTTCGCCGCAACGGGGTGATGCCGAGTACCTCGATCTTGCCGCCCGCCTTGTCGAAGGCTGCCATCTCCGCTGCAAGCCGCTCACGCGTGATTTCCTTGTCGTGCAGTGGCTGGGAACCTGTAGTGGATAGCGGGAAATGACTTTGTTTGCGGCCGGTGGCCATGGGCGAACTCCTCGTCATAGCAGGGTCAGATCGATCGCGCGTGCACGCTCCTGCACGTACTCGCTGCGCACGGCGTTGCAATACGGTCCGTCCATGACGAAGCGGCGACACACCGCGGGACGGGTCTCGTAGATGCCGCAGTTCATGCGTGCGCCATCCAGGGCTACGCACCACCCGTCCTCGTCATGCGCCATGACGAGCAACTGTGCCTCGGTGCGCGTGGTCAGGTGCGGAGGTATCCAGTCTTCCGGCTGCAGTACGACGGTCAGCCGGCAGCAGACCGCATCGCAACGCGCACAATGCGCACCGTCGTGTGCCTGGTTACCTTCCCGTCTCACATGCGACACGGGCGTATTCGCAGGCCGACGGCGTGGCTCAGGCACGGGACAAAAGCCTCATGCCGATTAGGCTGGGCATGTGGTGGCAAGTGAACGGCAGTCGCATCGGCGCTCCTGGAGTAGCCCTCTCCGGTGCGGAGGGGTTGTGCGTAAGGGGAGCGATGCGACGGACGGGCAGGTCCGTGCGAAGAGCGCGAGAGGGAAGGGATCGCCTACGGCGATGCCTTGCGGAGCATCCTACACGAGTCAGGCGGAGAGAACTTGACTGCGCGAGGCCGAGCGCCGGGCGCAATGTCGCACACGCTGAGCCGAACTGTCGTGTTCCGGATCTTCACGCCGAAGGGCGTACTGTTGCAACGCTTCGCGGACAAGGCAGCGTATTCGCTCTGCGCGCCGCAGCGCCTTGAAGGTCTCGCGGCGGCGAAAGCGTCTTCGTGGACTGTTCAACGAGCGAAACCGGCGCGTTTCGCTCACCTGTATGCACGCTGGGCTGCGCAGATAAGTGCGGCCAGGAACTTCCGGGGTTCAGATGTCGATCAAGAATGCTTCAACCGCCAGCCCTACGTATCAAACACTGCTCCAGGCCATTGGCGAAGGAGTGCACGACATGTACGGGTCGAGCTGGACGCAGGCGGAGGCCGCCTCCCGCGAACTCTGGCCGTCGTACGAGCGCACGACGGGACTGTCGTGGCCCGAGGTGCGGATGGACATCCGGTCAGCCTGGGAACGCGCCCGCCGCTTCTCGCTCGCTTAGTGGTCTGCGTCGCCCTGCGTCCCAACAAGGCAAGTAGGGTCCGACGTTCCCCCTCGACACCGTCCTTTAAGAGAGCCTACTCCGCGACAGCGGACGGCGAGCGGACGCGTTGCCGGTACTCGCTCGGCGTCATGCCGATGGCGCGCCTGAACGCACGGCTGAAGTTCGCCGAATCGCTGAAGCCAAGCCGCAACGCAATCTGGGCGACCGTTTGCGCGGGATCCTCCAGCAGCCGGCAGGCGCGCTCCAGTCGGACCTCGTGGGACAGTTCGCGGAAGCTCATGTTCTCGCGCCTCAGATAGCGGTCGATCGTGCGGGCGGAAACGTGATTGAGCTGGGCGATGTTCTCCAGCGTCGGAGCCTCGCCTTCGGACTGGCGAAGCACCATGCGCAGGTACTCCACCCAGTCCTGGCTGGTGCTGGGCCTGCGCTGGCCCAGTGCATGGCAACGGCGATCGACGTCCTCGACGACGCGCGCATCGGCAAGCGGAAGGGCATGGTCCAGTATCGCCGCGTGCATCACTACGCGAACGCCCGGTAGCGCCCCCTCATCGAAGTGGAAACGCGTGGGCGCCAATCGGTGATACCGCGCGATGTGCGCCGGTGGAGGCATCGCGATGTAAACGTCGCAGACACCCCCGGCGCCTCCAAGCATGAGCCGTATCTGGTTGTCGTGGGCGATCGCGAGCGCCTCGAGATAGAAGCGCAGCATCTCGAGCGGCATGGCCATCGCCGGCGCATAGATCGCGACGCCGGTTCCGGATGGGTCGCGCTCATAGCGCAACGTGAAGGTTTCGGTCATCAGGTGGTAGTGGCGCACCACCAGACGCAACACCTCGTCGATGTTGCGGCAGCTGAGCATGCCGAAGCCCAGCAGGTCGTGCGAAGTCATCTTGATCAGGCGACCAAGCTCGAAACCCAGGTCGCTTCGCCCGGTCAACCGGCGCGCGCTTGCAATGAACGACTCCATCTCGAGTGGTTCAAGCGTCGCGTCGCGCTGATCGAACCGGGCCGGGTCGATGCCGGCCATGCGGAGCAGGGCGGCGGTATCGACGCCTTGCGTGAAAAGCCAGTCGCGCAGCAGGACGAGGTAGCGGACCGGAACCCTTCGCACGATGGTCATCGAGTCCCCCTCGACGTAGAGCGCCGTCCGGCAGCCTGGCGAAAAGTGACAGCAAGGTGGCTGGCCGGGACATCGCGCACTGCCGTCTCTCCGTTGACGATACGCCTGCCAGGAAGCCGCCCGGCCGGCGAGGGTAGGACAGCCGCGGTTCGACCGCGAGTGATTCTAGGCCGACAACCGACGCGCCTGCCACAGGAGCATCCATGTACCACGAGCACGTCCGGACTTCGCTCGTCGATGATGAGGCCCTGCCGTGGGTGCCGCTCTCGCCCTATGCCGACAACGTCCTGCTGAAGTATTTCAGGCTGGACCCGATCCGCGGCGAGATGATCGTGATGATGAAGGTTCGGGCGGGTACCGTGCTGCCGCGCCACCGTCATTCGGGCACGGTCATCGTCTACACGATCGAAGGCCGCTGGAAGTTCAGGGAGCACGACTGGATCGTCTGCCCCGGAAGCATCGTCTTCGAGACGGCGGCTTCCAGCCACACGCCCGAGACCGTGGGCGCGGAAGGGCACGTGGTAGCGCTAAACATCGTCGTAGGCGACGTCATGTTCTTCGACGAGGCCGGCCGGGTGCTGGCCATCGAGAACTGGCAGACCGGTCTGGCGCGCTATCTCGCCTATTGCCAGCGTGCCGGCATCGTGCCGCGCGACCTCACGACGTTCGAATGAGGGCGCCGGCATGCGGGACGCACGACGACTGGTTTCCGGATCCGTTGCCGCTGCTGCGCCGGGTAGCGAAATCGCTCTCCGTGAGTGGGCGCTACGTCACCTTTGTTCACAGGACGTTGACACCCGGGGCGAGTATTTAACGACCTCACGACACGCCCTCCACGGACAGGAAACATGCGCATGTCGAACGCAGTTGCCAGCGCAACGCCTCTCTCGTCGACGCAAGGGTGCCCATACGGGCGGCCTTCGCGCCATCCCTGAACCGCCCTCGATGCGGCGGGCCGTACCCGCAGTCGCAATAGCCGCCTCACCGATCTGCAGCGACACGCACCAGCCGTCCGGACGTGACCGGGGCGCCCCGGTTTCGGATCCCTCACCGAACAGGAGGATCGCATGAAGGCTTCCAGCAAGCGCTTGAAGGTTCGCAGCCTGGCCATCACCATCGGCGCCTTGTTGTTCTCGGCACCGGCATTTGCACAGGAGTCGCTGCCGTTTCCTCCGACGCCGTCGGGCAGCAAGGCCGGTCCGACCATCGCCGCATCGAACTACAGTCCGTTGCCGGCGAAGCCACACCTGCCGGCCAACGCGCCCAACATCGTCGTCATCATGCTGGACGACGTAGGGCCGGCGCTGCCGGGCACGTTCGGCGGTCCCATCAACACGCCGACATTGAGCCGCCTGGCCAAGCAGGGCGTGTCCTACAACCGCTTCCACAACGCCGCGATGTGCTCGCCCACGCGCGCCGCGTTGCTCACGGGACGCAACCATCATCGCGTGGGCAATGGCCAGATCGCCGAGCTGGCCAACGACTGGGACGGCTACACCGGCCGCATTCCGCGCACGTCGGCCACCGCGGCGAAGGTGCTGGGCTATTACGGCTACGCCACCGCCGCCTTCGGCAAGTGGCACAACACCCCGGCCAACGAGACCACGGCAGTCGGGCCGTACACCGACTGGCCGGCAGGAGAGGGCATCGGCTTCGATTACTTCTATGGCTTCCTCGCCGGCGAATCGTCGCAGTGGGAGCCGGCAGTGGTGGAGAACACCGTGCGCATCGATCCCTCGCACGGCAAGGAGGGCTATCACTTCACGCAAGACATGACCGACAAGGCCGTGTCATGGATGAAGCAGGTGCACGCGCTCACGCCGGATCGCCCGTTCTTCATGTACTGGGCGCCCGGTGCATCGCACGGACCGCACCACATCGCGAAGGAGTGGGCGGACCGATATGACGGCAAGTTCGATGCGGGCTGGGACCAGATGCGCGAGGACGTCTTCGCGCGGCAGAAGAAGCTCGGCTGGATCCCGAAGGACACGCAGCTCACGCCGCGTCCCGATTCGCTTGCCGCGTGGTCGGACATCCCGGAAGACGAGAAGCCCTTCCAGCGTCGCCTGATGGAAGTGTTCGCCGGCTACACCGAGCACGCCGACACGCAGGCCGGCCGCATCCTCGATGCGCTGGACGAGATGGGAATCCGCGACAACACGCTCATCTTCTACGTGTGGGGCGACAACGGCTCCAGCGCCGAAGGGCAGAACGGATCGATCAGCGAGTTGCTGGCGCAGAACGGCATCGCCACCGAGATCAAGGACCACATCCGCGTGATGAACGAGCTGGGCGGCATGGACGTGCTCGGCTCGCCCAAGGCGGACAACATGTACCACGCGGGCTGGGCGTGGGCGGGTTCGACGCCGCATCGCTCCACCAAGCTGGTCGCCGCACATTTCGGCGGCACGCGCACGCCGCTGGTGGTCTCGTGGCCTGGCAAGATCAAGCCCGACAAGACGCCGCGCACGCAGTTCCATCACGTCAACGACATCGTGCCGACGATCTACGACGTGCTGGACATCACGCCGCCCAGGCTGGTCGACGGGATCACGCAGGACCCGCTGGACGGCGTGAGCATGGCCTACACGTTCAACTCACCGAAAGCACCCGAACAGAAGAAGACCCAATACTTCGAGATCATGGGCAGCCGCGCGATCTATCAGGACGGCTGGATCGCCTCGGTCTTCGGGCCGCGCATTCCGTGGAAGCCCGGCGTCGATCCGGCCATCTTCAAGTGGTCGCCCGACCAGGACACCTGGGAACTGCACGACCTTCGCACCGACTATTCGCAGGCCAGGGACGTGGCTGCACAGCATCCCGATCGGGTGCAGACATTGAAGGCGACCTTCGATGCACAGGCGCAGGCGAACAAGGTGTGGCCGGTGGGAGGCGGGTTGTGGTCCGCGGTATTCCATCCCGAAGACGCGCCGTCGAATCCGGCCACCGAGTTCAACTACACGCAGGACGTCACCGGTGTGCCCGAGTTCGCCGCGCCCAAGGTGGGTGCGCGCAGCAGCATCGTCACCATCGACACGGAACTGAAGCCGGACTCGCATGGCGTGCTGTACGCACTCGGCGCGTTCTCCGGTGGCGTCGCAGTGTGGGTGGACCAGGGCAAGCTGAACTACGAGTACAACCTGTTCGAAATCGAGCGCACCCACGTCGCTTCGTCAGATCCGCTCCCGACCGGCAAGGTGAAGATCGAGGTGGAGACGCGCAAGACCGGTGCCGAGCGCGGAGGGCCGATGGACGTGGACATCCGCGTCAACGGCAAGTCGGTCGCGCAGGGTCGCGTGCCGCGCTCGGCACCGCTGGCCTTCACCGCCAACGACGCATTCGACGTCGGCCGCGACAGCTATTCGCCGGTGTCGCCGGCGTACTTCGACCGCAGGCCGTTTGCGTACAACGGCAAGATCGATCGGCTGGACGTGAAGTACCTGAAGTGACATTCCGGAATCCGGCGCGAGACGGGAGGCGGCGTGTCCGCCTCCCTCCAACGAGGCGAGAACCATGAAAGCACCGATGCGTCATGCCGTGGCCGGACTGGCCGCCATTCTTGCGTGCTCGTCCACCGACGCCGCCGCGCAGGAGCGGTGGCACTGGATCGTCACTCCCTACCTGTGGGCCGTGGACGTCAGCACGGACCTCGAAGTGCCGCCGCCGGTATCGAGCGGCATCGCGCGCCGGACCGGTTTCGACGACATCATCGACAAGCTCGACGGCGCCTTCCAGATCCATGCCGAAGGGCAGGGCGATCGCTTCGGCGTGTTCGCGGACTTCACCTACCTAGGACTGTCGGACGAGAACACGCGCCGGCTGTTCCGTTCGGAATCCGATCTGGACACGCGGTTGTTCGAAGCCGCAGCGGTGTGGAGCCCGGGCGAGCAACGCTTCACCGGCGCGGACGTCTTCGCCGGACTGCGTTACATCGACCTGGACATCTCCAGCACCATCACGCCGACGGGGCCGCTGGCCTTGCCGCCCATTCGCGTCGACCTGGACAAGTCCTTCAGCGACTTCATGCTGGGCGCGCGGTACACGTGGGCGTTCGGTGACCGATGGGGCCTCACGCTGCGCGGCGACGGCTCCTGGGGCGACACGGAAGGGACGTGGAATGCCAGCGCGATCGCCAATTACAAGATGAGGCGCGGCGTTTGGTTCTTCGGCTATCGCTACCTGGACGTGGATGCGGAGGCGCGCGGCGTCGCGACCGATCTGGTGGTCAAGGGGCCGGCGGTCGGCTACGGCTTCAAGTTCTGAGCGACGGCACCGGCATGTCTGCAACGCAAGCGAGTCGTCTGGACAAGGTGCGGCACGTGCTGTTCGAGGTCGGCGTGTCGCGTCTGATCTTCGAGCATGCCCGCAACCTCGTCGTGGCGATGCTGGTGCTCGCCGTGGGCACGGAGGCCACCAGGCACGATCCGAGCGAGATTGGCGTTCTGTACTTCAAGCCGGCCGGCTATCTCGTCGCTGCGATCGGCATCCTGCTGATGCTGCTGAACCTCGCCGAGGGGCTTCATCGACTGGCGAAGGTACGGCTACCGGGCGCCTGGCAGGCGCTGCTGCTTGCGATCTACGTCCTGCTGTTCTGGCGTGTGGCGCAGTTGGTCCTCTTGTTCAGATGAGTGGTTGCCTTTCACGAGTTCACCTCGGTCGGGACCAGGGATGAGGGATGAGGATCATGGATTTTTTTCCGCTTTGGGTGATTTCCGTCGGCCTGTTCGCCGCACTGCTCATTGCCAGCGAGGCAGGCAAGCGCCTGCGCGACCGTCACGCGGCGTCCGCGCAAGCCGATGGCGATGCTTTCGCGATGACCTCGGTGCTCGGCCTTCTGGCGCTGCTCATCGGCTTCACGTTCTCGATCGCGCTGGCGCGATACGAGGAGCGCCGCGAGTTGGTGGTCCAGGAGGCCAACGCCATCGGGACCGCGTGGTTGCGAACGCAACTTCTGGACAGTGACGACCGCGAACGGGTACGCGGCGTGCTCCGCCGCTACGTCGACGCACGCGTGGCGTTCGGCCAGGCGCGCACTTCCACACAGGAGACAAACCTGTACCGGCGTACCGAAGCGTTGCAGGGCGAGCTATGGAGCACTCTCATGGCCGCGGTCGCATCGTTCCGCGACTCGCCCCGGGCTGCGCTGCTGGTGACCTCTACCAATGAGGCCATCGACCTCGCCGCGGAGCGGTACGCCGTCCGCCAGGCCCACATTCCCTCGCGCATCCTGCGCACGCTGGCGATATTCGCGCTGATCTCGGCGGGCATGGTGGGTTACGAACGTGGATCGCAGCGCAAGGCGACGACGCTTCTCTTCATCCTGCTGACGCTGGCGGTGAGCCTGGTCATCGACCTGGATCGCCCCACCACGGGCATCACCAGCGTGCCGCAGGAACCCATGTTGCAACTACGGCAGGGCCTGGCTGCCCAGGTCACTGCCGCGGCGGCGGGGCCGGTGCATCCCGGCCTGCCGATGCCTTGACCCGGAGTTGCGCGCGTGAGCGCAGGACCTCTTTCCGGAACTCGCAGGGCCATGTCCAGCCGGTCCCGCGACAGTCCGGGTGAACAGCCCGCGGTGCGCGCTTCAACGAGTGTTTTCCGATCGTCGTCGTCCGTCGCCAGTGCTTGCGTGATGGACCAGGAGGGGGCGTCATGAATCATGTTTTCCGTGTGATCTGGTCCAAGGTGCTGCATGCCTGGGTGGTCACGTCCGAACTGGCGACGTGTTGCGGCAAGAGTGGCGGGGTGGATGCAAGGCCCGCGGCGGATGGCGCCCTGCGCACGGAGGCGAATGACCGTGTGACGTCTGCCGGAGCATGGCAACTGCGTGCGGCAATCATGCTGGTTCTGGCGACCAGCTTCGCGCCGGCGCGTGCCGCCGATCGCCATTGGGACATCAACGGCGATGGCGCGGGCGTGGGCGGGTCGGGCATCTGGAACGGCAGCAACCTGTTCTGGCACGGCAACGCCACCGGCAGCGGAGGCGGCGTGTTCGCCTGGGACAACGGCGCACTCGACGATGCCTTCTTCGGCGGTACCGCGGGCACGGTCACCCTCGGCGCACCCGTCACCGTCCACAGCCTCAACTTCACCGCCAATGGCTACACGCTGACCGGGAACACACTGACGCTGGCTGGCGCCAATCCGTCCATCAGTACCACGGGTGGAAACACGGCGACGATCAATTCGGTACTGGCCGGAACCAACGGCCTAACCGTGAACGGCACGTCCACCAACGGCTGGATCCAGTTGGGCGGCACCAACACGCTGACCGGTGGCATCACCGTCAACAGCAACGCGCGCCTGGTGGCCGCCGGCAGCAACAGCCTCAATGGCGCCGCCAACATAGTCACCGTCAACAGCGGCGGCGCACTGCAGATCAATACTTCGAACGCCTTCGGCGGGAATACCGCCGCCGCCAACCTGGTGCTCAACAACGGCGCCAACCTCTGGCTGGGCAACACGAACCTCACCCACGACATCACCGCCAATGGCGGCACGGTCGTGATCGCGGACGTGTTCGCCAACGGAAACAGCACGTGGACCGGCAACCTGGTTCTCACCGCCAACACGACGCTGCTGGTGAACAACACCGGCGCCAACGACAACCTGTTCTTCGCGGGAAATCTCACCGATACCGGATCGAACCGGCTCGCAGTGGTCCTGAACGAAGGCGGCGATCTCAACAGCAGCCTGCACCTGACCGGCACGAACAGCTTCACCGGCGGCATCACGGTCAATGCGGGTCAGTTGTTCCTGACCGGCAACGATTCGGCCGCTGCCGGCGCCGGCAACGTGGTTACGCTCAACGGCGGCATCCTGCGCGTCGCGGGCAACGCCTTCGGTGGCGACACCGACGCCGCGCAGCTGATCATCAACAACGGCGGTCTGTTGCGCGTCGACAGCAACCAGACGCTCAATCACGACGTCACCCTCACCGGCGGCATTGCCACCATCGACGGCGTCGGCAGCGCAACCTGGAACGGCACTCCGGTGCTGACGGCCGGCACGCAGCTGCGTCTGGGCGTCACCGGCAACACCCTCACCGTGCGCGGCCCACTGCAGGACACGGGCGCCAACGTGCTTTCGCTCGCCACGCACGGCGGCAACGTCCGGTTCAACAATACCCTGGGCTTCACCGGCGGCCTGGCGTTGGTGAGCGGCAACACGTGGTTCGACGGCGGCACGTACACCTACACCGGCGACACCGTCATCAACAGCGGCGCGAGCTTGCTGCTCAACAGCGCGAGCCTGTCGCCCAACAGCAACATCCGCTACCAGGGCCTGAACAACGGCAACGTGACGGTCATCTACGGCACCAGCGCCCACCCCAGCATCACGATTCCCCTCGGTGCCGGCGGCGCGCAGCTGCGCTGGAACGGCACCGGCGGCTTCTATGCCCTCAACAATCAATCCGACGTCACCGTGAACCTGGGCGGAGGCGGTGCGACGCTGGCCTGGAACGACGGCCTCTTCGTTCCCGACGGCCATGCGCTGATCCTCGGCACCAATGGCACGGGCGTCGATGCGCGACAGCTCGATTTCCAGAACGCGATCGATCTGAGCGGCGGCCTGCGCCAGGTGCGTGCGGACAACGGCACCATTGCCGACCACGCCGTGATGAGCGGCATGCTCACGGGCTCGGGCGGTCTGCAGGTCATCGGCAATGGCCTGCTTGAACTGCGCAACACCGGCAACAACTACAGCGGCGCCACGGTCGTGGGCGACAACGCGACCGCGAACGTGGGCAACCTGCTGCTGGGCAGCAATCCCGCGTTGTCGCCGAATTCGAACCTGCAGATCAACGGCGCGGGCATCGGATCGCTGGAGCACCACGGCGGTTACGTGCTGCTCAATACCGCGAGCGGCCCGTTCACCCGGGCACTGGGGACCGGGGCAGGGCAGGTGCAGTGGACGGCATCGGGTGGCTTCGGCGCGATCGGCGCACCGCAGATCGTGGACATCGGTGGTGCGGGCGCGACGCTCACCTGGGGCAGCGGCGGCTTCGTGCCGACCGGGCACGCATTGCGGTTCGGCGGCAACTACGCCAATTCCACCATCGACTGGCGCAACGGCATCGACCTGGGCGCGGTGGACCGCACGATCAACGTCAACGAAGGCGTGGGCGCCGGCTGGTTCAACGGCTCCGAAGTGGAAGTCGCGCTCAACGGGGTGATCGAGGGCACGGGCGGACTGATCCTGCGCGGCTGGGGCGACGTGGCCCTGAACGGCCTCAACACGTATTCCGGCACCACCTGGCTCGGTGGAGTCAACATCACCGACGGCGGCAACATGTGGGTCTGGGCCAACACATTGGCCGACACCGGCGTGGCCAGTTCGCTGGGCGCCGGGTCGACGGTCTCGTTCAACTCGCACGATGGCGGTCTGATCTACAACGGCGGTGCGACCAGCACCAACCGCACGCTGGCGTTGAACCGGACCCATGGTGCGAACCACTACCTGTTCAATTACGGGACGGGTGCGCTCACCTGGGCCGGCGACGTCACGACCACCGGCTCGGGCGTGAACAATCTGCGGCTCGGCGCGAGGTACTCGACCACGCTCGACGCCAACGGCGTGGCCGTTGCGCCCAACGTGATCTCCGGCGTGATCTCCGACGGCACGGGCGTGACCGCGATCCGTGGATGGAATGGCACCAACAGCTCCTGCACGACCGGCGGCATCTGGCGATTGACCGGCGCCAACACCTTCACCGGAGAACTGTTCCCCGAGGGCTGCGTCTTCGAAGTCGCCACGATCGCCGATGCCGGCATCGCCTCCGCGGTGGGTGCCGGCGATCTCATCGCCGATTTCCGCTCGACCAACGGCACGGTGCGCTACACCGGCGACGGCGACACCACCGATCGCCTGTTCTGGTCCTGGGGCGATGCGCACCTGGAGTCCTCCGGCACCGGGCCGCTGGTGCTGACCAATACCGGCCTGATCGTCGATCGCAATGGCGGCTTCACGCAGTGGCTGGGCGGCAGCAACACCGGCGACAACCTCTTCGCGCCGACCCTGGTCAACGGGCTTACCACGGCCGAGTTCCACGGTTCGGCGAACATCTTCACGCTCGCCAAGAACGGCGCCGGCCTGTGGGCCCTGACAACCGACAACAACAACAACCAGCACGCCTATGTGGGCAACACGCGTGTCCTTGCGGGCGCATTGCGAATGGACCACGCGGGCGCAGTCACGGGCGGCCTGGGAGCCATCTCGTCGCACGGCACGACTGGCTCCAGCCAGCGCAGCAGCCTGATCGTGTTCGAAGGCGCGGCCGACGGAACCGGCGGCGTCATCGGCCTGACCGCGGCGAGCGGCGGCTTCTTCCGCGGTACCACGACGACCGGGCGCGCGTGGCAGAACAACAACGGAACCACGGTCGGCGTCGATCCAGACGGGCCCACCGGCCCTCTGCCGGCCTACGGCCTGGAAGCGCTGGACGACGACAATTACATCCAGGGCGTGCGCTGGCAGTCTTCCGGCGGTTTCGCCGCATGGGATGGCACGCAGGTCGTCAACCTGTTCGGCGATGCGCGTGAAGTGACCTGGGGCACCGGCGGTTTCGTGCCCACGGCGCAGCACCTGGTGTTCGGCTACACCACCGCCGACGGCACGGTGGACTTCCGCAACGGCGTCAATCTGGGCAGCGCCGCGCGCACGGTCCACGTGAACGACGGCCTTGCGCAGCGCGACGCCATCATGAGCGGCGTCCTGCGCGGCACCAGCGTGCTCGGTGGCCTCACCAAGGCCGGCACGGGCGCGCTGACGCTGACGGCCAACAACACCTACACCGGCACCACCAACATCACCGCCGGCACGCTGGAACTCGGCAATGGCGGCACCACCGGCAGCATGGGCACCGGTGCGCAGGCCGTTGTCGCGGCAGGCGCCACGCTGGTCGCGAACCACTCCAACGCATTCAACCTGAGCCAGAACATCGTCGGCGACGGCACCCTGGTGCAGCGCGGTACCGGCACCACGTCGATGGCGCAGAACAGCGACATCGATCATGTGGTGCTGGAGCAGGGGAGGCTGGTGACACCGGGCACGCTGCTCGCGCAGGACGTCACCTTCACCGATCAGGGCGGTGCCACGCTCCAGGTGGCGGGCGCGATGCGCACGTCGGCCGGCGGCATGGTCGCGGTGACCGGCGGCGCCGGCAACGATACGGTCCGTATCGATCCTGCCGGCAACCTGCTGGCCGACGGCTCGCTGGGCGCGGGCGCGGACACGCTGGACGTGTCGGGTCTGCTGACGACCAGCGCAAGCAGCTTCGATCTCGCGGACGGCGACGATACGCTCGCGATCCGCGACAACGCCAACATTACCGGCACGGTGCTCGGCGGCGCCGGCATCGACACGCTCGACGCCATCATCGGCACCATCGCCGATCTGGACCGCGCCGAAGGTTTCGAAACGCTGGCAAAGAGCGGCACCGGCGTTCTTCGCGTCAACGGTGCGGGCGCTTCGGACTTCGCCACGGTGAACGTCAACGCCGGGACGCTGGATGTGCAGATCGGCGCATCGATCGTCGCGCCGACCGGCGGCACGCTCGATGCCACGATCGCCTCGAGTGCCACGCTCAACGTCGATGGCGCGTTCGGCTGCGGTGATGGCAACGACTCGATCACGATTGCAGGCAACGTCACCGGAACCGGCACGATCGACCAGTGCGGCGGCGACGACACGCTGACGCTGCGCGACGGCGCCAGCGTCAGCGGCTACACCGGCGTGCTGGACGGCGGTGCGCACACGGCGGGCATCGGCGATACCGTGCAGCTCGACATCGCCGGCTTCATCGACTTCGCCCAGGGCACGGTTGCCAACTACGAGAACCTGATCAAGAGCAACACCGGGACCGCATTGCTGAGTGGCAGCCACGCCTACACAGGCGGCACGACCATCAGCGGCGGCACGCTGGACGTCGACGGCAGCCTGGCCACGCCGACGATCGCCATGACCAACGCCACGGGCGTCACGACGCTCAACGTCGACGGCACCGTCGAAGCGGGCGGAGCGACGCAGACCGTCATCGCCGGCAGCTCCGGCAGCAACAACGTCAACGTCGGCGCCGGCGCGATCCTGCTGGCCAGCGGCTCCCTCGGCGACGGCACCGACACGCTGGACGTCGCCGGCAGCCTGGACACCGGCGCTGGCAGCTTCGGCCTGGGCGATGGCGACGACGTGCTCGTCATCCACGACTTCACCAGCATCGCCGGGGCAAGTCCCATCGACGGCGGCGCACACGGCGCCGGCGACACGGTGGCGCTGAACATCACCGGCAGCTACGTCTTCGCCAACACGCAGGCCATCAATTTCGAAACCCTGCGCAAGGAGAACACGGGCATCGCCATCGTCACCGGAACGCAGGCCTGGCAATCGGTCCAGCTCGAGGCAGGCACCCTGACGGCGGCGGGTCTGCTCGAAGCGCCCGTCGTGACGATGGCCGACGGCGCGACCCTCGCTGTCGAGGGCACGCTGCAGGGCAGCGGCGGTGGCTATGCCGCGATCACCGGCAGCGCTGGCACCAACACGGTCAACGTCGCCGACGGAGCGCTGCTGCGGGCCGGTGGCGAGCTGGGCGATGGCGACGACGTGCTCGACGTCGCGGGCACGCTCGACACCAACGGCGGCACGTTCGGGCTGGGCGCAGGCGACGACATGTTCGTGGTGCACGACACGACCACGATGCTGGGCGCGGTCGATGGCGGGCTGGGCAACGACATGCTCAACGTCAACGTCAGCACCGGCAACGTGGTGCCGCTGGGCAGCCTGCTGGGCTTCGAGTCACTGGGCAAATCGGGCGATGGCACGCTGCAGATCAACGGGCCGTCGTCCTTCATCGACGTCGGTGTCGTCGGCGGACTGCTGGAGGTCGGCGCGGGCGGCAGTGTCTCCGCGCAGAACACGACGATAGGCCCTGGCGCCATGCTCCAGATCGATGGCAGTTACACCGGTACGGCAGGCAGCGACACGCTGGTGGTCGCCGGCACGGTCGGCGGCAGCGGTACCGTCAATCTGGGCGACGGCAGCGACAGTTTCACCCTCCAGGATGGAGCGGACCTGTCTGGCCTGGCGACGCCCGTCGACGGAGGCGCGGGCGTCGACGGCTTCATCGCCGATCTGGCCGGCAACGCAACCCTGGGCGGCATCGTCAACTTCGAGACGCTGACCAAGCGCAACACCGGGACACTGCACATCGACGGTCCCGCGCCCTCGTCGTTCAGCGCGGTCCAGCTCGACGGCGGCGTACTGGACATCGGTGCGGGCGGCAGCGTCGCGGCGATTCCGGGCGGCACGCTGTCGACGACGATCGCGGCGGGTACGACGCTGAACGTGGACGGCAGCTATGGGTGCGGCGACGGCAACGACACGTTCGACGTCGCGGGTACGGTCTCCGGCACCGGCACCATCGACCTGTGCGGCGGCGAGGACATGCTGACGCTCGCCGACGGCGCGGTGCTGACGGCGACGATCAGCGGCGGCACGCATGGAGCCGGCGACACGGTGGTGTTGAACAACTCCGGTGCGTTGGGTTTCGATGCGGGCAACACGATCAACTTCGAGTTCCTGCGGAAGGAGAACTCGGGCGAAGCCACGCTCGTGGGCGCCAGCAACTTCAGTGGCGGCACGACGGTGAACGACGGCACGCTGACCATCGCCGGTACGCTGGCGACGCCGACGGTGGCGCTGGCCGACGGCACGGTGTTGAACGTCGGCGGCACCCTCCTGGGCAATGCCGGCGGCTTTGCGGCGATCAGCGGCAGCGCCGGAGCGAACACGGTCAACGTTGCCGCGGGCGCGCTGCTGCAGGCCAGCGGCGATCTGGGCGAGGGGAGCGACGTGCTCGATGTCGTCGGCGTCCTCGACACCGGCGCGGGCACCTTCGCGCTGGGCGACGGCGACGACAGCTTCGTCGTGCACGATGGCACCGTGGTCATCGGCACGGTCGATGGCGGCGCCGGCCTGGATACCCGCGTCTACGACATCAACGGCACCGCCGACCTCGGCGCCCTCGTCAACTTCGAAGGCGTGACCAAGACTGGTGCGGGCATCCTCAACATCAACGGGCCGGCCACCACCGAACTGCAATCGGTCGAAGTGCTGGGCGGCACGCTCAACATCGGTGCGGGCGGCAGCGTGGCCGCAGCGTCCGCTACCGCGCTGGTGGCCGCGGTCGGGACCGGCGCAACGCTCAACGTGGAAGGCAGCTTCGGCTGCGGCGACGGCAACGACAGTCTGTCGGTGTCCGGCACGGTGTCCGGCGCCGGCACCATCGACCTGTGCGGCGGCGAAGACACGCTCACGCTGAGCGACGGCGCCCTGCTGATGGCGACCATCAGCGGTGGCGGCCACGGGAGCGGCGACACCATCGTGCTGGACAACGCGGGTGCATTCAGCTTCGACGCCGGCAACGTCGTCAACTTCGAGATGCTGCAGAAGGACAACACGGGCGAGGCGACGCTAACGGGAACGCAGTCCTTCACCGGCGGCACCATCCTCAACGACGGGACGCTGACGGTGGCCGGCACGCTGCAGACGCCCACGCTGGCGCTCGCCGACGACACGGTGCTCAACGTTGCTGGCCTCGTGCAGGGAGACGCGGGTGGTCATGCGACGATCGGTGGCAGCAGCGGCACGAACACGGTGAACGTGGCAGATGGCGCACTGCTGCGGGCTCTGGGCGATCTGGGCGATGGCAACGACGTGCTGGACGTCGCGGGCACGCTCGACACCAACGGCGGCACGTTCACGCTGGGCGCAGGCGACGACATGTTCGTGGTGCACGACACGACCACGATGCTCGGCGCGGTCGATGGCGGGCTGGGCAACGACATGCTCAACGTCAACGTCGGCGGCGGCAACCTGGTGCCGCTGGGCAGCCTGCTGGGCTTCGAATCACTGGGCAAGTCGGGCGATGGCACGTTGCAGGTCAACGGCGCTTCGTCCTTCATCGAAGTGGACGTGATGGGCGGCACGCTGCAGGTGGGTCCCGGTGGTGCGATGGCGGCGCGGACCACGACGATCGCTTCCGGCGCGACGCTGCAGGTGGACGGTGCCTACACGGGCACCGCCGGCGACGACACGATGTCAGTGGCGGGCCGGGTCGTGGGCGTCGGCACCGTCGACCTTGCCATGGGCGACGACAGCTTCATCCTCCAGGACGGCGCGGACCTGTCCTGGCTGGTCGCTCCGATCGATGGCGGAGCGGGCACCGACAGCTTCGTAGCCGATCTCGTCGGCACTGCCACACTCGGCGGCGCCATCAACTTCGAGACGCTGACCAAGAGCAACACCGGCACCTTGAACGTCGACGGCCCGGCCGCGTCGTCATTCGCCACGGTGAATGTAGACAGTGGCACGTTGAACGTCGGCGTGGCAGGCAGCCTGTCCGGTGCGAAGCACACGACCGTCGCGATGGGTTCGGTGCTGAATGTCGATGGCAGCTATGCCGGCTCCAGCGGCGACGACCTGATGGAAGTCGCGGGCGTGCTGACCGGGCACGGCACCATCGCGCTGGCAGACGGCGACGATCGGTTGATCCTGATGGAAGGCGCCGACCTGGGCGGACTGGGCAATGCGCTCGATGGAGGCGCGGGCACCGACATCGTGTCCGCACAGGTCGGCACCACGATGACGCTGGGCCCCACCGTCAACTTCGAAACCTTGAACAAGAGCGGCGGCGGCAGCCTGTTCGTCGAGGGCGTGCAGTCGTACCGCACGGCGCAGATCGAGCAGGGAACCCTGGCAGTGGTGCAGGGTGCGACCCTCATCAGCCAGGACACCACCGTCAACACGGGCGCGACCCTGGACGTGCAGGGCGCATTCACCGGTACCAGCGGCGACGACAGCTTCGTGTCCATGGGAACGGTCAAAGGGGCGCTGGCGTTTGGCGGCGGCGACGACCATGCCCACTTCGTCGGTGCCGACCTCAGTGGCCTGACCGGTATCGACGGCGGCGACGGAGCGGCGGATGTTCTGCGCTTCAGTGCATTGGATCTCGACGGCGGCCGCCTCGGTGTCGTCGGTGGCTGGGAGCGGGTGGAACTGTCGAACGGGACGGAGCTCACGTCCGGCGGCGCCATCGACCTCGGCACCGGCGTGCTCGCCATCGACAGCACGTCGAGCTGGTTCGTCAATCCCGGCACACGCCTTGCCGGCCACGTCGAGAATGCCGGCCTGATCGCGATCGGCGCGCACAGGCTGGCGATCAGCGGCAACTATGCGGGCGACAACGGCGTGATCGAAGTTGCGATATCGCCGGAAGGGAGGAGCGTCGGCGGTCTGGATATCGGCGGCGATGTGACGGGCACGACGACGGTGGTGTTCAACACGGATGGCACGGAAGCGCCCAGCGGACCGGCTTCCATCCTGGTCGTCTCCAGTCCCAACGACAACGCGGCCACGTCAAGCAGCTTCACTGCACACGGCGCCAGCGACGGCACGGTGCGCCTGGACGGGAGCATTCACCCGTGGACGTTCGCACGGCAGGGCGATCAGAACTGGTACCTCTCGTCCGCGGCGGACGGGCTCCTGCCGGAAATCTCGGGCTACGCCGTGCTGCCCAGCATCGGCAGGACACTGGGCGAACAAGGCGCGCACCTCGTGCACGATCGCATGAGCGGCATCCGCGACGATGGCGCGCCCGCCTGCGGGCAGCCGCAGGAAAACGCGCCTCGTGCCGACTCCTCGCTCGTGGACGATTGCCATGGCTTCTGGCTTGCTGCGACGGCAGGCGAACTGGAAATGGACGCGGACCCGGGTTTCGAATTCAGCGGAGACAGCGTCGGCCTGTACGCCGGCGTGGATGCCATGTTGCGTGACACGGGTGCGCGGACCTTCCGCGGCGGATTGTTCCTGGGTTACCAGCACGGCAACTACTGGACCACTGGCGCCAATTCCACCGACCTCCCGGGCATGGGCCAGTCCAACGTTCGTGTCGAGGCCTCCACCGGCGGCATGTACGCCAGCACGACGTGGAGCTCTGGCGCGTACGTCGACCTCAGCCTCATCGGTCAGGTTTCCCGCGCCGATGTGCGCGCGGACGACGGCTTCAGCCAGACCATCACCGGCAACGGCCTCACGCTGAATGCCCGTGTCGGCCATTCGTATCGCGTGGCGTCCGGCTGGGTGCTCGAGCCACAACTGCAACTTGGCGCCATCGCATCCAACTGGGGCGACATGGTCGATACCAGCGGCAAGCCATTGGCGATCGACGACGATACGTTCGGCATCGCGCGTGCGGCGCTGCGGATGGAGAAAACCTACATGACCGCCAAAGGCGGCAGCGTGCGTCCCTGGGCAACGCTAGGCGTGCAGAACACCTTCGGCGAGAGCGACGATGCCCTTGAGATCGGGCTGCCCGGGCCGGCCGGCGCACAGGCGTTCCCGGCGCATGACGTAGGCACGGCGGCGACCGTCGACCTGGGCATGGAAGCCCGGCTGGGCGAGGGGATCAGCCTGTTCGGCGTGGGCTCCTACGGACGCAGTGTGAGTGGCTCCGGGCAGGAGCAGCGCGCCGTGAACCTGGGAGTACGTGTGCGCTGGTAGGAGCGAACTGGTTATGTGGGCGCCGACCTTTCCCCCGTCGGCGCCCGCTCGTCATGGTCGTGCCAGGTTGCAGGCGTGCTTCACGGGAGCGGCTCGAGTACGCCGGGCGAACCGTCGGGACGGGCGGCCCAGTGCAGTTGATTGACCCCGCCAGGGCAACCAGCGCCCACCTTGTAACCAGACAGCGCCCCGTCCTGGGTGGACAGCTCCGCGCGATAGCAACTGGCGTACGAGTCCGCGAAAACGTAGTGCTGGTAGCCCTGCCATTGCACGGGATTGCCCGCCTCGTCGGCGGCGTACGCGAGGCTGGTTTCATGGCGCAGCCGCGCGGAGTAGGGCGCCACGCCGGGCCTCCAGTGATCGGTCTGCCGCACGAATCCCTGCTGCAGGACAACCGAGGGGTACCGGTACGTCATGTCCAGCGGATACCGCGTCAGCTCCCGATCCTCGGTGATCAACGCGCCGTCCAGATACCGCCGGCTGACTCCGTTGATCGAGCTTGTCACGTCCAGCGCCAGTTCGTACGTGCCCAGGTCGGCGCCGGGCGGATCATAGGCGCGTGGTGCCAGCGTATTGAGGAAGCGCACGCTGCGTTCGACCGTGCTGCGGATGCGGCCGCGCGACGTGTCGATGTAGCCGTCGATCGCATAACGACGCACGGAAGTGGTGCGCACCTCGCCGCTGACCACGCCCGCGGCATCCCGCGAAAGCGTGCTGACGACCTGCGGCGCGGGTGGCTGAGCGGCGAGGGTGTTGCGGGTTACCTGTCCCGTGACTTGCGTGCTGCCCGGGTCGCGATAGACCAGCAACGTGCCGGAAACCGCGAAGTCCAGGTCGGTGCGGCTGCTGGCCAGGTGGAGCGCGACGGTATGCGATGCGCCATCGCTCAGCTGTCCCGCGAACGGCGTCAGGTCGACCCGGTACGGCATGAAGTTGAGCGCCTGCGGAGTCGGCGACGGCTGGAACATCCGCGACGGATTCCACCACCCGTTGAGCAGCGGATGCACGCGCGGATACACCGGCGCGACACCGGCAGGCTGGCCGTCGATACTGACCTGCACCTCGCGGAACGCACCGCCATTGCAACCCTGCGGCGGAGGGTCGCCCTCCAGCCCGATCCGCGCCGCGCCGATCGCGAGCGGACTGGCCAACTCGGGGAACGCGGCCATGTCGGCGTCCGGCATGCAGGTGAACCAGACCAGATCGTAGTTGTAGCGGGGATGCGCCATCACATCCACGTAGGCCCGCTCGACGTTGCGCGGCAGCGAAAGCGTGCGGCCGATGGCGTCCGTCGGCGCTCTCACCCGCTGCCAGCCGATGTCGGTGAGCGCATGCACTTCGTCCGGTACCCGCTGCGCGCTGTTCGCGGGGGTGGCCGGGAAGAACAGCAGCGTGGCCGAGGCGAAGTACGGCGAAGAGAATGGCGGCCCGAACCGCGGCTCTCCGTCGATGTCGAGCGTGCCGCTGCGCGGTGCCTGCAACACGGCGCTGTAGTCGGTAACGTCGCGCTCCACGGACCAGTGGGTGGGCACGTCGTTGTCCTGCGCGCCTCCCATGTAGAGCGGTACGCCGTCCAGCGAAATGGTGGTGAACATCACGCCGTCCAGATAGGTGTCGGGATTCTCGTTGCGCAACGACGCCTTCAGGATCACCTTCGACCAGGGGCCCGGACAGCCAGCCGGCGGCGTGTACGGAAAGAAGCCCTCGCCGGGAAGTCCCTGTCCCGGATCGTGGAGCATCACGTCCTGGAACAGCACGACGACGCACGGAGTGCCCGCAGGACGCGGTATCGCCGGACCGGGAAGAACGGTATCCCGCGTACCGATGGGCGGCACCAGGACTTCAGGCGCCGAACTGGCGAGCCCACGGCGCATCGCGCCTTGGCTCAACCACTCGGGACGCGTCGTACTGTCGGTTGAAGGTGCGGCCGGCGCGCGCCTGTCGTGCTCCGCCGCGTAGACGCACAGGATGAGTGTTCCGAACAGCCCGATGGAAGCCAGGTTGCGTATTCCTCGCGACGCGATCTTCATTGATGCGGTCCTCGACGGGGCTACCTTGCCCGCGCGGAACCTACCAGCTGGCGTGTGCAGAACAGGATCATCAAACCAAACAGGCAAGCGCAGGGGTGTTGTCTTCACGATGCATCGACGTGCGACACGCGATGCGCAGTGCGATTCCACGTTCTGTGAGAGTCATCGCAAGGGAGAACCCCGGACGCCCGGGGTTCGAATCGCTTCGTCGCCCATGCGAGCGGTCAGGCGCGTGCCGAGTCGAGTTGCTCGTGGTTCTTTTCGACCTCCTGTGCCTTCAGGTAACTCTCGATGAGCAGCTGGTAGTTGGGGAAGATCTGCGTGTAGATCTCTGCCCACTGTTGCGCGTCGTCGCGGTGCCAGGTCTTCTGCAACTCGGACGCGACCGCTGCCGTGTCCATCGGCACGACGCCAGCCTGCACGACGCGCGCCAGGGTGATTTCCTGCGCCATCTTCGAATAGGTGCCGGAGGCATCGACGACTGCGAAAACCTGGTAGCCGTCGGCCGCCGCGGCGATCGCCGGGAAGGCCATGCACACGCTGGTAATGGTGCCGGCGATGATCAGCTGCTTGCGGCCTGTCGCCTTCACCGCGGCAACGAAGTCCGGATTGTCCCAGGCGTTGATCTCGCCGCGACGGGGGACGTACTGCGCATGCGGCGCGAATTTGTCGATCTCCGGAATGAGGGGGCCGTTGGGTCCCTGCGGCACGGAGGCGGTCGTGATGACCGGCAGCTTCGCCAGCGCAGCCATCTTCGCCAGCGCCGTTGCGTGCGCGCGGACCTGGGTGAAGGGCATGTCGCCAATGACCTGGAACAGGCCGCTCTGGTGGTCGATCAGCAACATCGCTGCGTCGTCCGGGTTGATGATCGGCTTGGTGCCGTTGAAGTTGCCGGGAGTGCTCATGGTGCTTTCCTCTGGAAGGGCGCTTGGACGCGCGGAACAGGCCGGCCCAGGACGAGCCGGCGTCGACGGCTACTGCATGTGGCCGAACCGGCCGTTGTTGAAATCGGCGATGGCCTGGCTGATTTCTTCCTGCGTGTTCATCACGAACGGGCCGTATCCGGCGATGGGCTCGTCGATCGGTTCGCCGGAGAGGAGCAGCACGGTGGCATCCGTGTTCGCTTCGAGCGTCACGTCGCTGCCTTCACGGGCCAGCGTCACCATCTGCGCCTCGCGCGTCACCGCCGAACCGTTCACCAGCATCGTGCCCTTCAGCACGACCAGCGCGAGCGTCCGGCCTTCGGGCAGCGAGAACGTCGTGCCCTTGCCTGCGTTGAGGCGCACATCCCACACGTCGATCGGCGTGAAGGTCTTCGCCGGACCACGATGGCCATCGAACTCGCCCGCGATCACGCGCACGCGGCCAGCATCGTTGGCAAGCGCGACGCCTGGGATGTCCGCATCGAGCAGGGTCTGGTAGCCCGGCGCGGCCATCTTGTCCTTCGCCGGCAGGTTCACCCACAGTTGCACCATGTCGAGAGTGCCGCCCGTGCGGGTGAACTCATGCGAATGGAACTCCTCGTGCAGGATTCCCGACGCCGCGGTCATCCACTGCACATCTCCCGGCCCGATCAGGCCGCCGGCCCCGGTGGAGTCGCGGTGCTCGACCTCGCCTTCGTAGACGATCGTGACGGTCTCGAAGCCGCGGTGCGGATGCGGGCCGACCCCGCGCGGCTGCGCGGCCGGGTCGAACGTGTACGGCCCGGCGTAATCGAGCAGCAGAAAGGGGCTCAGATCGCGGCCGTGGCTGCCGTAGGAGAACAACGAGCGGGCCGGGAAGCCGTCGCCGACCCAATGCGGGCGGGGGGCGCTGTAGACGCCAAGGATCCTCTTCATATTCATTCCAGTCGTTTCGCGGGGCCGTTGGTAGGTGGCCCATCGGCGTTGGAGTGAATCTTGAAACTGGAACGGTCCCGCCGGTAGTAAGCCGGATTTATCCTCAGAGTCCTATCTGATGAACGCTGGAGGCGTCCCGTGCAGGACCTGAACGACCTGTATTACTTCGCCCAGGTAGTCGAGCACGGAGGGTTCGCGCCTGCCGGGCGGGCCCTGGGGATGCCGAAGTCCAAGCTCAGCCGCCGTATCGCCTTGCTTGAGGAACGCCTGGGCGTGCGCCTGATCCAGCGCTCCACGCGCCACTTCTCGGTGACCGACATCGGACAGACGTTTTACGCCCACTGCAAAGCGATGCTGGTGGAGGCGGAAGCGGCGGAGGAAGCGATCGAGGTCACACGCAGTGAGCCACGCGGCGTGGTGCGCATGACTTGTCCGGTTGCGCTGCTGGATGAGATCGTCGCGCCGATGCTCGCCGATTTCATGATCCTGCACCCGCGCGTCGAGATACACTTGGACGCAACCAACCGGCGCGTCGACGTCATCGGCGAGGGTATCGACGTCGCGTTACGCGTGCGCCCGCCGCCGCTGGAGGACAGCGAACTGGTGATGCGCGTGCTTGCCGAGCGCAGCCAGTGTCTGGTGGCGAGCCCCCGATTGCTCGATCAATACGGCATGCCGCAGGGCCCGACGGACCTGCCGGGCTTGCCGAGTCTTGATCTCGGCGTGCCACAGAGCGAGCACGTCTGGTCCCTGTCTGGTCCCGATGGCGCACAGGCGACGATTTACCACCGGCCCAGGCTCGTCACCCGCGGCATGCTCGCATTGCGTGCTGCCGCCGTGGCCGGCGTCGGCATTGTCCAGCTGCCCACGATGATGGTTTCAGGCCAGTTGCAGCGTGGCGAACTCGTGCGCGTAGTCCCGGAATGGAAACCCCGTTACGAAGTGGTGCACGCGGTCTTCGCATCCCGACGTGGATTGCTTCCGTCGGTGCGGGCGCTCATCGACTATCTCGGCGCGCGGTTCGAAAGCAAGAGAGACGATTGAACCGTGGATTGTCGGTGCCCGCGTTTCGCATTACGGACATCACCGGAGTAGATGCCGGACATCGCCCTTCTCTGGTCGCCGGTACTAAGGAACGCGCGGCGAAACGGCACTACCCTCCGCTGCCGAGCGTACCGCCGCTTCCATCACGGCCATGACACGGACAGCCTCGTCCGGTTCAACAGGATTGGGCCCGTTGCCTGCGATGGCGTCCGCGAGTTCCACATAGAACCGGGACTGGTCGCCGGACAGAGCGGTTCGTGTCTGCGTCGGGCCGTCATCGCATCGCCATTGCAGGGGATCGGGATCGGTGCCCCAGTGCGGGTCGCCCGGTCGCACTCCCGCAATGAGCTGTTGCTCCTGGCGATCGGGCTGTGCCTTGATCATCGACCCTCGCGTTCCGTGCATGACGAAGCGCGGCCCGGGCAGCGCAGCGAGCATCCCCGCGTGCAGGATCGCCCGGGTCGGGCCAAAGCCGAGCACGACATGGGCCCAGTCCTCCGTGGTGGCGCCGCTGCGTTGCCGCGCGAGATTGGCCTGCACGGTGTCGGGCCATCCGAACAAAGCCAGCGCCTGATCCACCAGGTGAGGCCCAATATCCCACCACAGTCCTGCCGCGGGTCCGGGGCGCTCGCGCCAACGATCACGCACCTGCGGACGGAATCGTTCGATGCGCGATTCGAAGTGACGGACCTCGCCGATGAGCCCTTCGCGCATGGCCTGCCGGACCGAAAGGAAATCGCTGTCCCAACGACGGTTGTGGAACACCGAGAGGAGCCGGCCATGCGTGCGCGCAGTGGCCGACAGTTCGCAGGCTTCCGACAGGCTGGGTGTCATCGGCTTGTCGACGACGACGTGCTTGCCCGCGCGGAGCGCGGCTTGCGCGAGCGGGAAGTGCGTGTCGTTGGGGGTGGCGATGACCACCAGGTCGATGTCGGCGTCGACGACCGCCCGCATGGGATCGGCCTCGACCGCTACGCCGGGTAGCTCGGCTCGCACGTGCTCGGGCCTGCTGGAAGCAACCAGTTCCACCGATAGGCGTGGCACCGCCTGGATCGACGGCGCATGGAACGTCCGCGTCGCATAGCCGTACCCAACGAGACAGACGCGGATCGGACCATGAGGTTTGTTCATGTCGAATAGCCTCGTCTGACCCGTCGGACAGAACTACCAGCTCCAGGTGCGCCCGTCCATTCAGTGCTAGGTACGCCATCGGCCACCCAGCTTCATGCAGCCCTACGGGCCTGGGTCGACTACAGCCCCAGGTCGCTGAGGCCGGGATGGTCGACAGGCCGCACCGCGCCACGACCCCACAGGAATTTCCGATCGGACGATGCAATTGGCACGTCGTTGATGGATGGTGCGACACCCCTTGCGCGCCGGCCGCTGCCGTCTCATACTGAACCACATGGTTCAGCATTCACCTGCAGACTTCAACGCTTCCTTCGCCGCGCTCGCCGACGCCACCCGGCGTGGTGTCCTCGACCAGCTCGCTCGCGGCGATGCGTCCATCTCCGACCTGGCCGACAAGTTCGAAATGACCCTCACGGGCATGAAGAAACACGTCGGCGTGCTTGAGCTGGCTGGCCTGGTCACCACGGAGAAGGTCGGCCGCGTGCGCACGTGCCGCATCGGCCCGTGCCGCCTCGAGGCGGAGATGGCGTGGATCGCGCGCTACCGCCAGGTGTGGGACGCGCGCTTCGAGGCGCTGGACGGTGTCATCGACGAACTCAAACGACAGGAGAAGAGTCGTGGTCGCAAACAAAGAAGGTGAATCCCGGCGTACGACGGTGCAGAAGAAGTCGGATCGGGAAGTCGTGGTCAGGCGGACGTTCGATGCGCCTGCGCGACTAGTGTTCGAGGCGTGGTCCAAACCCGAGCTGTTCAGGAAGTGGTGGGTGCCACGCTCCATGGGCATGACGCTTCGCTCGTGCGAAATGGACGTGCGCACCGGCGGCAAGTACCGCCTGGTGTTCGGCGACGATCCCGCCAACCCGATGGCGTTCTTCGGCACGTACCTCGACGTGGTGCCCGACAAGCGCATCGTCTGGACGAACGAGGAAAGCGGTGACGCAGGATCCGTCACGACGGTGACGCTCGAAGAACGCGACGGCAAGACGCTGCTCGTCATGAGCGAGCTGTATCCCACGAAGGAAGCGCTCGACGCGGCCGGCACCGGCGCGCAGGACGCGCTGCACGAGACGTTCGGACAGCTCGACGAACTGCTCGCCGAGCTATCCGCGCATTGACTCGGTTAGCGGTGAGCCTGGAGGTTCACTGGATCGGTGCGACGTCGCCGGCGCAAGCCTGCTGACGAGGCATCGACGAGCCCGGCTTGTGCCGGGCTTCGCCGTTTCGGGCTGGCTCATGTCCCACTGTCCGCAAACGGCCGCAAGCAGACTTGAGCCGAACCATTTCACATTAGGAAGTCAGCTTTTCCGGGGCGGCAGCTCCGGGATGCGACGAACGATGCCTGAATCGACGCGACAGCCATTCGCCCATGTCGTCGATCAGGGTGAACGCGGCCGGGATGACGATCAGGCTCAACAGCGTGGACGTCACCAGTCCGCCGATCACGGCGATCGCCATCGGCGCCCTGAAGCTCGAATCGCCCGCAAAACCCAATGCGATCGGCATCATGCCGGCGCCCATGGCCAGGGTCGTCATGATGATGGGCTGGGCACGCTTCCGGCATGCATCGATCAAGGCATCGTGCTGGCTCAGACCATGCTCGTCCTCGGCGATGACCGCGTAGTCGACCAACAGGATGGAATTCTTGGTCGCAATGCCAATGAGCATCAGCAGGCCGATCAGGGCCGGCAGGGACAACATGTTCTGGGTCAGCAGCAAGGCCCCGAATGCACCGCCGGCACATAGGGGTACCGCAATCAGGATGGTCAGTGGCATCAGGGCATGATTGAACAGCAGCAGCAACACCATGTAGATGCAGACGATGCCGGCGGCCATCGCCAGGAGGAAGCCCAGGAACAGCTCCACAAAGACTTCCGCATCGCCCGTGTTGAGGAAGCTCACACCTGGCGGAAGGCGCTGGACGCTGGGCAATTGCTGCACGGCTTCCATCACTTCTCCCAGCGGCCGGCCGTTGAGTTCGGCAGTCAGGGTCACATTGCGCTGACGCTGATAACGCGAAATCTGCGATGGCCCGCTGCCCATCCGGATGTCGGCAACCGCCGCCAGGGGAACCGGGCCATAGCGCCCTGGCACGCGTAACTGACCGATCAACGCGGGATTCGCCAACGTGGCTTCGGAGAAGCCCACGCGAATGGGCACCTGGCGATCGGGCAGATTGAGCTTGGCCAGCCGCTGCTCATAGTCGCCTGCGGTGGCGATGCGCGAGGCCTCGGCGATGGCGGCCGTCGATACCCCCAGATCCGCCGCGCGTGCGGCGTTCGGCACGATCTGGATTTCCGGGCGCAGGAGCGAGGCAGACGAAGTCACGCTTCCAAGGCCGGGCAGGCCGCGCAGATCACGCTCCAGTGCGAGGGACGCATCCTGCAGCCGTTGCGGATCATCGCCCGAAAGCACCAGTTGCAGCAGGTTGCCCGGCTCGGAGCTCACATAGCTGATGCGCACACCGGGCATGTCCGCCAATCGCGCGCGAGCGTCCCGCTCGAGCTCGCGTTGATCGCGATCCCGGTCATCGGCCACGCCCCAGTCCAGCACCAAGGTGGCCTTGCGCGGATCCGCCACGCCGACGGTGGAAGGATCGCCAAGATCCAGCACGCTGCCCACTGCGGTGTAGACCTGCTTGAGTTCCGGCATGTCCTTCAGCAGGGCGCGGGCACGCTCGGACACGGACACCGTTTCCTCCAGGCGCGTACCCGGTGGTAGTTCGATGCTCAGATTGCTGCGGCCCAGATCGGACTGTGGAATGAACGTGGCCGGGATCAGTGGAATCAGCGCCAATGAGGCGAAGAACAGGCCCGTGGCAATCCACAGCGTGCGCGCACGATGACGAAGCGCGGCGTCCACCCAGCCCAGGTACCAGGTCATGAGGCGGGAATCGGCTTTCTCTTCGCCGTGCGGTTTGAGCAGGTAAGCCGCCATCATCGGCGTCAGCAGTCGCGCCACGAGCAACGAGAACAGCACGGCGGTCGCCGCGGTCCAGCCGAACTCCCGGAAGAACTTGCCTGCGATGCCGGGCATGAAGGCCACCGGTACGAAGACGGCCGCCAGGGTCAGCGACGTGGCGATGACGGCGTTGCCGATCTCGCCGGCCGCGTCGCGCGCGGCCTCCAGCGGAGGCTTCCCCATCCGCAGATGACGCACGATGTTCTCGATCTCCACGATCGCATCGTCCACCAGCACGCCGACGACCACCGATAGCGCCAACAGCGTGATCATGTTCAGCGTGAAGCCGAACCAGTACATCACCGCGAACGTGGGGATGATGGACAACGGCAAGGCCAACGCTGACACCCAGGTCGCGCGCCAGTCGCGCAGGAACGCCCACACCACCAGCAACGCCAGCAATGCTCCCTCATAGAGCATCGTCATCGAGGAATCGTAGGAGCGGTGGGTCTCGTCGATCGCGGTGGTGACGAGGCGAAAATCCACGCCAGGGTGTGAAGCCTTGAGCGCATCGAGTGCCTTGTGGACGCCTTCCTCGACCTTGACCTCGCTGGATCCGCGCGTGCGCGACATCGAGAATGCGACCACGTCCTTGCCGTCCAGCAACGCGGCTTCGGCACGGTCAGCCGCACCATCCGTGATGTCGGCCAACGCCGACAGCCTGACCGATCGACCGTCCGGCAGGCTGATGGAGTAGTCGCGCAGCGCCTGCGCGTCGGCCACGGTCCCCAGCGTGCGGATCGTCTGCAGCGCGCCATCGAGTTCGGCCTTGCCGCCAGCGCGCTCGACCTGGATCTGTGCAAGTTGCTGCGAGACATCGCCGGCCGTCACCCCGAACGCCAGCAACGCGTTGGGGTCCAGGTCGACACGCACCTGCCGTTGGACGCCGCCGATGCGCGTGACCCGCGCCACCCCGGGGACGCCATACATGGCGCGGGAGATTTCCCGATCGACGAACCAGCTGGCTTCGTCCTCGCTCAGATGTGGGGCGACCAGCGCATAGGTCATCAACGAACCGCCGATGTCCACCTTGGAGATCACCGGCTCCTGGATGTCCTGGGGAAGATCGGTACGGATACGCGTGACGGCATCGCGCGTGTCATCCAGCGCGGTCGCCAGATCGGTTTCAAGTTCGAACTCGATACTGGTGGTGCTGATGCCCTCACTGACCGTGGACATCACGCGCTTGACGTTGTTGACCGTGGCGACCGAGTCCTCGACCTTGCGCGTGACTTCCGTTTCCAGCTGGCTCGGCGAGGCGCCAGGCTGGGTCACGGTCACCGTGGTCATCGGAAAGGCGATGTCCGGGAAACGCGCGACCGGCAACTGGTAGAAACCCCAGAGCCCAGCCACGCACAACACGAAGAACACCATCAGCGCCGGAAGAGGCCGACGGATAGCCCAGGCAGAGATGTTCATGGGGTAGCCGCGTCCTTTCCTGCAACCACGCGCACGCGATCGCCGTCGCCGAGGAAACCTGCACCCTCCGAAACGATCTGTTCGCCCGCCTTCAGCCCCTCGATGATCTCGACCCGGCCGGTCGCCGTCTGGCCGGTACTCACGCGGCGGCGCTGCACCGTTTGCTTGTCCGCAGTGACAAACACGTAGCTGTGTCCATCGCGCTGGACCACCGCCGCACTGGGCACCATCAGGGCCTGCCCATCGCCTGTGAGGATCCGGCCTTCAACAAATGTGCCGGGCTTGAGGGGTCCGGGTGCTGGCAAGTCGGCGTATATGGTTCCAGTGCGTGTCTGGGCATCGATGCCCGGGCTCACGGCGCGAACGCGTCCGGTGATTTTCTGACCGCTGTAGGTCAACGAGATCTCGTTGCCGACCGCGACCTGCGCCAACTGGTTTTCGGGCAGCTCGGCGCGCCACTCGAGTCGGCCGTCGCGGATGAGGCGCAGCAACTCACTGCCGGCCGATACGACCTGGCCGGGCTGAACCAACCGTTTGGAGATCACTCCGTTGGCGGGCGCCCGCAGCAGGGCGAAGTCCCGTTGCAGCCGGGCCGCGTCACGGGAGGCGAGTGCCGTGGTCAGTTGGGCCCGCGCCTGAGTCGTCGTGGCCTGCAACTGATCCAGATCGGCGGCGCTGATCAACTGCGTGGTCGCCAACTTCGCGCCGCGTGCCTGCTGTGCCTGTGCCAGCTTCAGTGCGGCGTCCGCTTCGTTCGTCGCGGCCTCGGCCTGTGCCAGCGAACTGTCCAGCGTGCGGTGGTCGAGTTCGAGGAGAACCTGCCCCTTCCTGACCACCTGTCCCACGTCGACGTTCAATGCAGTCACCCGCAGTCCGCTGAGTTCGACGCCCAGCTGCATTTCCTCGTAGGCGGAAACCGGTCCCGCCACGGTGACACTGCGCGCCAAGGGGTACGACCGGACAGGGGTGAGGACCACCGACAGTGCGGATGAGCCTTCGGCGGGTTCGTCTTTCTGCTTCGCTCCGCAGGCGACAAGGAAAGGCAGCGCAAGGTACAGCAGTGACCAACGCAGAATGGATGCGTGCATGGAAAGGCCGAAGTAGGGGAGGGTGCTTGCTGCTGTCGTGCACCGGTGGGCGCACGCATGGTGGCGAGCAGCATCGCAAGGTGGACATCCTGATTCTGGTCAGGACGAAATTAAGATCTCTTTAAGGGGCAGGCAGACTGACCACCATGGCCCATGGCAGTCACTCCGACACGCCGAAGGCTTCATGGTATTCGACTGTCCCTGCAGGCATGGGACCGCTGAACGACATCGCCTGGAAGTACTCGGCTGGAACACCAGGCAGGACGAGTTGTGGATGCGTCGAGAACCCGAACCGTGAGTAGTACGCGGGTTCGCCGAGCACCACGCATCCGTGCGTAGCGGAGGCACGCAGCCGTTCCAGGGACGCCCGTATGAGCTGCGAGCCGATTCCCAGTCCCTGGTGTGTCGGCAGGACCGACACGGGACCAAGCCCGTACCAGCAGGGCGCCCCGTCCGAAATGCGAACCGGTGAAATGGCGACGTGCCCGATGACATTGCCGTCCAGTTCTGCGACCAGCGACACGGTGAGCTGTCCGGCAGCTCGCAGGGCCTGGATGATGAGTGCCTCCGTGCCGCTGGTGTGCTCGGCCTCGGCGAAGGCGGAGCGGGTCACCGTTGTGATCGCGTCCGCGTCACCGGCACGCTCTTCTCGAATCAACACGGCGTCAGCTCCGCTCATCGCGTGTATTCCATGAACGACCATGCGGCCGAGCCCGCGTGCGGATGCGGTTCGCCGAAGCTGGCTGAAGGACAGCGCGGCGGGATGGCGAGCCACCCCATTGTCGGAAGTGCAACCGCACGGCGAGATCGTGTTTGCATGACCTGTGGGTAATGGATGGTGAAATCGATGGGAGATGCCAGGCGCCTGGACCGCGGTCGACTAGGACCTGCGTGATGCGCGCTTCTTTCCACCTGGCGCTGTTGCGGTCTGGCCTGCGCCCTGCACGAAGAAGGCCAATGCTTGCGAGAACTCTTCGGCCAGCGAGATGCCAGGCGTGCCCAGCCACGTCATGACCGCGGCCAGATAGAGGAAATGGAGATAGAACGCCAGGCGTTCGGGCGACGCGTCCGGCCTCAGCTCGCCGGCCTTCTGCGCGTCGGCGACAAGACGCGCATACAGCGGAATCAGGCCGGACGAAGGCTCCCCTTCATCGGCGTCACGCACTTGCTGGAACCGGAAGCGGATGTACGGCGCCGCATATTGACGATGCTGTTCCCACCACTGCGCGGATACGTCCAGCAAGGTTGCGACGCGCGACAGAAACGATTCGCGACTCAGCACCTCTGCTGCCAGCGTCCCGAGATCGGCCTCGAGCTGGGCATGCATCCAGTGCACGAGCACCGCTTCCTTGACCGGGAAGTGGTTGTAGAGCGTGCCGCGGGCGACATCCGCCTGTGCCGCGATCTGCTCCATGGTGACCGCTTCGTATCCGTCGCGCTCGAACAGCGCGTGCGCCGTGGCAGCGATGTGGTCGCGCGTTTGCCTTCGTTTGCGGGCGGTCCGGTCGGCCATGCTCGGTTGCGTCAAAAATGTACGACGTACAATAATGGACATTGTCCAATCATGCAAAGGGCTGGTGCATGCGCGATACACAGGAACTGCCGACTATCGTCATAGGCGCGGGGCTGTCCGGCCTGGCTGCAGCCTTGTCCTTGGCCCGGCGTGGCCGCCCCGCCACCATCCTTGAGGCGCAGAACGCAACAGGCGGCTGCTGTTCGACTTCCACCTCCGATGGGTACACCTTCAACAACGGCGCCGTATATGTGGCCGTGCCTTCGCTGCTACGGGCGTCGTTCCGGCGGCTTGGCCTCGGCTTCGACGACGAGGTCGAACTGGCCCCGATAGCCAGACCGCACACCACCCAGCTGGACGACGGCACGACGGTGCACCTGTCGACAGCGCAAGCCTCCCATGTCGAAGGCGCCGGTCAAGGACAGAAAACGCAGAAGCTCCGCGATGGCCTCGGAAAGCTGCGCGACCAGTGGGGACCCATATACCGGACGCTGGTCAGCGACGTGCTGCCACAAGAACCGTCGCTCGTGCGCACATTGGGCAAGCTCTGGAAGCATCTGCCAAGGATGGGCGGGGCCGTCGACAGGTTGATCGCGTCGTACTTTCCGGATGAAGACCTGCGGGCAGCCGTCGCTTCGACCCTGCTGTACACCGGCCTTCCGCCCGATCGACTCCCATCGACCCAGATCATCGGATTGGTGGCACTGCTGGAAGAGGGGTTCCATCTGCCTCGTGGGGGCATGGGTGCCATCAGCGCAGCGCTGGAGCGCGAGCTTCGCAACCAATCGGTACCAGTGCGATTGGGCTCCACGGTGCGCGAAATCGCAGTCGAAAATGGACAGGTATGTGGCGTGGTCCTGTCCGATGGAGAGCGCATTCCGACGACGCGCGTAATCGCGACATGCTCGGGCCTGGATGTCGTGAGGAACCTGCTGCAGCCACACGCCACTCCTCGCGGTCTGGCGAAGAAGGCGGATGCCGCTCCCTTGTCGCATAGGGCGGTTTCCATCCAGATCGGGTATTCCGGCACGCCTGCGTCGGACTCTTTCGTCGTCAACTACGTTCCGCCGATGGACGGGCAGGGCGCGATGCACGTGCTCACGCCAGAAGTGCCGCGCTGGTTCGCCTATACGCAACCGACCCAGGTACTGCCGGAACTGGCACCGGCGAACCGGAACATCATCGAGCTGTACGCGCCAGCTACCGGGATGCACTCTGCGTCCGAGTGGAGCGGGGAGCTGACGGACGCAGTGGTAGGGAACTACCTGGAAGCCCTGAAGAAGCGGGTGCCGGACATCACGATCGAAACCACGCGCGTCATCGATCCCCGGGACTTTGCCCTCGAACGCCATCTATACGAAGGCGCCCTGTACGGGATCGCGCCCGGTGCTTCACCAAACACGTTCCTTCCACATCGGACGCAGATCCGCGGCCTCTACCTTGGCGGGCAGACGACGTTCCCGGGCTACGGTGTTCCGTCGGCGATCCTGTCGGGCATCCAGTCCGCCGAGGCACTTCTGGACGACATGGCGCGGTGACGAGTGCAGTCTATTGAGAGCGGGTGGATCGGAGGATCTCCGCCGGGCATGCGGCGATTTCAGGTGCTTCGGTAATGCTCGGCCATGTGATCGACGAACGCGCGCACCTTGAGCGATGGATGCCGCGAATGCGGAAACACCGCGTAGTAGTGGCGCACACCCAGGGTATGGTCCGGCAGGATGCGGATCAGTCGTCCTTGCGCAAGATCGCCCGCCACCGTCCGGGCGGTGAAGGCGGCAATACCGATGCCTGCCAAGGCCGCGGCGTGCAAGGCGACGATGGTGTCCACCCGCAGCCACGGCTCGATCTTCATGCGGCGCTCGCCTGCACCCGAATGCAACTGCCATCCGGACGCGGAGCCGGCATAGTCGAGCAGGCGGTGCTGCTCCAGTTCCGCTGCGGTGCGTGGCAGCCCATGGTGGCCGACGTACGTCGGCGACGCGACCAGCACCAGTTCCGAAACCGTCAGCTTTCGCGCCACCAGCGCCGCATCGGCGATTTGCTCGCTGATGCGCAGCGCCACGTCGAAGCGGCTGCCGGTCATCTCGACGAAGCGGTCGTCGCACGACAGGTCCAGGCGCACGCCGGGATAGCGCGCCTGGAAAGAGGGCAACCAGGCGTGCAGTTCCAGCGTGCCGATCGCCAGCGGCAGGCTGACCCGCAACGGGCCGGTCGGCGGCCGCCCCTCGTCCGCCACCGCGCGCACGGCGTCGTCCACGCGATCGAGGATCTCGATGCAGGCCAGGTGAAAGCGCTCGCCCGCGCCGGTGAGCGTCAGGCGCCGGCTGTTGCGGTTGATCAGGCGCGTGCCGAACTCCGCCTCCAGTTGCGCAATGGTCCGCGACACGGACGAGTGTGTGGTGTCCAGGCGCTCGGCCGCAGCGGTGAAGCTGCGAGCCTGGGCGACCGAACGGAAAACCTGCATGGCGCGAAAACGATCCATCGCAAACGTCTATCCCGTTTCCGCGTTACAGGCAAGCACTAGTTGTGCAGCGACAGCTCAGCGATCTGCTGCGTGGTGAGCACGCTGCCGAACGTGTCCTCGATCTCGGCCAGCGCGGCACGGTGCAGCGCATGGTGATCGACCGTGTCGCCATTGGCACGCGTGATGGTGCGCGTGGCCGTGGCATCGGACGCGACGATGACCTGAAACCCGGCCGGCACGGCATCGCGTGCGGCGCCGGCCACGCAGGCATGCGTCATCAGGCCGGCGACGATCACCGTCTCAACCTTCGCCTTCTTCAGCCGCTCGGCGAGGTCCGTGCCCGCAAACACGCTGACCGTCTGCTTCTGAATCACCACATCTCCCGGGCGCGGCTGCATCTGCGGGTGGAACTTCACCGTGTCGCCGTCGATGGCGAACACCGGCGAACCCGCCGGTGCGACGTGCTGGACGTGGTAGACCGCAATGCCGGACCGGTCGGCAAACGCGATCAGGCGACGGGCGTTCTCCATTGCAGCCTGTCCATCGGGAACAGGCATCTTTCCGGTGAAGTATTCGTTCTGGAAGTCGATCACTACCAAAGCCGTGGTGGCCGGGTTCAAAAGCTCGGGCGCCGCCGCACCCGCCATTGCGCGGATGGTGGGATGCGGGTTGACCGCCGCCACTACTGGAGCCGACATCGCCATCGCTGCGATCAGGCCTGCGAACATCTTCATGCTGCTTACTCCTATTGGGAGCGCGCAGCGTAAGCACGGCCTCGCTGCGCTCCTAGGCCGAGACGGAGACGATTCCTGTGCGGCAGGCGCACAGGTCGGCGCCCCTGCACATGCAGGCACCACGCGTCTTCAGCATGGCCTCGGGGCACGACGCCACGACAGCTGCACCTGCCTGTCGGAGCAGGGCACGCGTTACGTCATCGAGCCCAACCGCTGCCGGATGATCGCCTTGCAGGGCCAGTACGAGCCATTCCTCGATGAAGTGCAGGGCGACCGTCGACGCCTGGACGACGCCACCCAGCTTCGACGGCTGGCCGAGCAACAGAGCCGGGGAGGGGGTGTAGGGGGCGAGCCCCTACGGCTATGGCCGCAACCGCGGCCGCTCCTTCACCTGGTGCAACGATCAGCGCGCCACAGGTGACCGGCTATGGTGACTTCGGAAAGCGTCACCTTGAACCCTCCAACTGACGTCCGATGCTGATAACTTTCCGAGCTATGGCGAGGAAAGTGCGATGAGCGAGCGCAGCAGCAAGGACGAGCTTTTGATGCTTTATGAAGTCACATGCGCGGACTTGGTCTATTTCAAGTCGCAGCAGTGGCATGTAGTCAATTACACGGTGCTCGCGTTCGCCGCCCTAGTCGGCATCGCGCAAATATTTAGGGACAATCAGACTGGTTGGTTCCTTGCAGCCTTCGCGTTCTCGACCTTCATTTTTTCGAAGCTAATGCTGAAGAGCCTCAACGGCAGCATTATGCAGAGGCGAGCCCGTCTAAAAGCTGTCGCGCCACCGGATGGCGCCGAAGGCGCCACTGCCGGAACTGCGGCGTCCCAGCCGCAGGCCGGCGGTGGTGCTTTCGGCCAACCACGCAACCGTGAGCATTGGGAAAAGGACCCGAACAAGCCGCAGTACCGCAACGACTACGCTCGCGATCATCTGCCGCGCTTCGCGACCATGCCGTGGACCGCGCCGGTGTTCGACAACCGCACCGTGACCAGCGATCCGCAGCTGATTTGCATGTCGTCCATGGACGGCCACGACGTGGCCGGCGACTACCGCGAACCCAGCTGCACGTGCTTGACGGAGCAGGGCACGCGCGTGGAGATTTCGCAGCCTGAGTGCCGCAAGGTGGCCCGCTTCGGTCCGCAGTACAACCCTTACCGGCAGCAGCGCCCGGAGCCCTCACGTCGCGAGTTCGGGGGTGTAGGGGGCTCGCCCCCTACGGCTATGGCGTCGGTAGACGCCGCTCCTTCATCTGGTGCAACGATCACCGCGCCTCAGGTCACCGGTTATGGCGACATCGGACCCCGTCGCATCGAACCGGCCCCTGTAGGCCGCTGGTAAAAGCTTATGTTCGCGGGACCATGATCCATTTCGGCGGCTCAACGGTGGTGCGCCATTGAATGTACTCGAGTCCTTTTGGCGTCACGGTAATTGTGTCGTTGGCAATCACTATCAACACGTGATTTGAGAGCGCGTCCAAGATCGCTTGACGCTCAGTAGCTGACGGGATTATGTCTTTGTACCAAGTGTCGAACAGAGCGATTGAGGTTGAGCCTCTGTCGTCTTGTGAGGCTGCGAGCCAATCAAGCACTGCTTGCGTCCGGGGCACAAGGAACGCATTGATGAACCGGTACTCCCAAAGATATGCACGGGCGCGTTCGTCGTTGAACGTGTGAGTCCATTGCTCATTTAGCTGCCTAAGCCGCTCGTCGCAATCAACATCACCCTCAGGCACTTCGATATGTGGTTGATCGTGAACTTTCGGTAGATTCTGCGGAGGAGTGCTGACTGGTTCCTTCTGGCGCGCTCTGACCTCGGTGTTCCCAACCTTTGCGAATTCAATGCGGTCAATCAGATCGCGAATTTGCCGCCAGAAAACTCCCATCGCCACGCCAAAGACTGCGCCGAGTATGACCGGCGTGCTGAGCAGCACTTGGAGCAGAGCAATGACGATGTTCCAATCGATCTGGCACATAGACCAAGTTCCCCTTAGCGCTCCTTGCGCGGCGACAGGGTAGCCGATCAGGAGGCGGCAATGCCTCGGTGACGGTATTCGCCCAGGTCGATGACAAGCACCTTGACCTTCGGTCGGTGGGCCGCGCGACGGGCCTCCTCAGCCGCACGGCGGCTCGCGTAGCCCTGTAGGCGTAGTTCCATCTTGTCGCGCCACATCAGGCCACGCAGGCGTTCAACCGTCATGCGCTGGCCGTCCTCAGAAACGAGATGGCGGCCTCTCAGCCGCCATCCGTACCATTCGTCCTCGAAGTCGAGGTTCATGCGGGCACCCCCTGTGCCGAAAGCCGTTTGACCTCGGTATCGGGCCAGAAGGGCCCGAATCGAGTCAGGAAAGCACGGACCAGCAGGTAGGAAGCCACCGCGAGGCCCCACGCCCCCGGATTTACATAATATGCATTATGCGAAATAGGCTGCGGCAGGCGTTGCGCCGCTGGGCCGCAGCCGTCAGCCCTTTCCGACCCGCTTTCGCGGCCTGATCTGATCGGGAATCACGCACAGGGGCCGATACGGTCCCTGTGTCGTTTCAGGGGGAAACCACATGATCACACTTCGCCCGCCGTGTTGGCGGCCGGACTCACTTTGCCCGAATTCCTGCGCGGCGCAGATGCACCAGCGGATCGCTTACAACTGCACGCCGCTTTACGGACCGTGGTCCGGCTGGCGGATGGCAGGCGCTCGGCTGGTGTCTCCGCATGGCGACTGGATCGCACCGCACCAGCTGGACCGCCTCATGTACCGAGAGCAACGGCTGTTCGCAAAGCGGTCACCGGGGGGCGGATTGAGGCTGCCCCACGAGGATGTCGCCATAGCCGCTCACTTGCGGGGCGCTGAGCACTGCACCAGATGAAGGAGCGACCGCGTGCGCGGTCATAGCCGTAGGGGGATACCCCCCTACACCCCCGGAGTCGGCGCGGACGCCCGACGGCCCGGAACGGGCCTTTCCGGGCTTACCGCGCCCATCATCGGAGGACCAATTGCCGCGAGCGCGTGCAGTGGTGCGGAATGGGTTGTAGACGCCCTTCGATGCATAGACGCGGCATTGGGCCGGATCGACCGCGTACGGCGTGCCTTGCTCGGTGTGGCACGTGCACGAGGCTTCCCGATGCTCACCGTTCGCGTCCTGGCCAGCGGCGGCAGCCATGCAGAACAGGTCCGGCTCGGCAGTGATTTCCCGATCCTGATACGCAGGCGCGCTCCACGGCTTGTACGGGACGATGGGTTCGAACTGCGCTTCATAGGCCTCGGCATCGCGTGCGATCGCACGCGGCTTGCGCTCGGAGAGACGGCCGTCACCCAACTCGACGTCGACCGCTGACGCCTGCGCGGACGCCAACAGATCGCCGTCCATGATGCCACCGACCTTGTCGATCACCGCGTACGCGGCGTAACCCATCGCCGGAATCGCGAGCAACGCCACGATCACCTTGACCGGGATGCGCAGCTTGAAGTGGTGCGACTTCGCCGAGGTGTACCACCCGTAATAGTCCTTCGGATACGACCAGAAGTGCACCTGGGCATCCTTGCGTTCCTGCCATGCGGTGCGCGGGAACAGGACGCAGTGATCGAACTCGAACACCGTCGCCCGCTCCATGTTGCCTTTGCGTTCGAGGTGGTAATGCCGGCTGATCCGCTCGCGCAGGAAGCCGTCCATGCTGGACGGTGCCTGCGATAGCAGGATGAAGCGGATACCGAATTGCCGGCCTTCGGCCAGCATTTCGATGTACTTAGGCGGGCGGCCCGGGCCACGCTGCGGAAACACCTTATGCGCTTCATCCACCACGATGACCGAGCCCGGTGGCAGCGTCGCCCACTTCGGAAGATGGTCGCCGGTTTCCGAATCCACGACCGGCGAACCGTCATCGTTGTAGGCCATGTCCGACAGCGCGAACGGCAGCTTCGGCAGGTGGCCGGGATCGGCCCCGCGAATGTTGAGCGTGTAGAGCAACCCGCCCTCCTCTTTCGTCAGGAGGTCCGCTTGCTGCACGGCGAACAGGGTTTTGCCTGCACCTTCGACGCCCGTCACGAGGCACTTAGGCTCGGTGAAAATCGGCTTGTTCTTGGAGATCACCAGATCAACTCCACAGTGACGGGTTGGACGGCTTCAAGCGGATGCGCTGCGACACGCTGATCGCCATCGCCGAGACGAGAATGGTGATTGCCCTATCCACGTGCGCCATGGCGAGAAAACTCTGCCACTCCGCCGGAAGCCCGGTGATCGGGCCGACCATGTACGGCAACACCAGCGGCGTTGCGATGGTGTTGATCGCGAGCGTGAGGCCGAAGAACTGCAGCAGCTTCACCACCATGCCGCCCAGCGTCATCGACGCCATGCCAAACAGGTAGCCGAGGAACTTGCTGGACCATCGACCCTTGCCGATGCCCGTCAGCAGGCGAACAAGGTCTTTCAAGAACAGCGCGATGATGCGGAAATAGCCCATGGTCAGGGTGCCGTCAGGATGCGGAGCGCGACGAAGTAGGCCAGCGCTTCAACGAGCAGGCCGAGGTTGCCGAACAGTGCGCAGATGGGCGCGAAGTCGAAATTAATGTTCGCTGCACCGACCGAGAGCGACGGAAGCTGCGGACACTGACCACCACCAAGGAAGCCCGAAGCGTCCAGGGCATCGAAACCGTCGTTGGAATCGACGCTGATCGCCTCCGACGCGAGCGTCGAGCGCATTTCGTTGTAGCGCTGCACGGCACCGTCGCTGAACTGCTGCGCTTCTTCGTCCCATGTTGCATTAAGCAAATCGACGGCCGTTTGCGCCTCGGCTTGTGCACTGCCCGCTTCTGCCGCACCGTCGCACTGGAACTTCCACGTGATGATCCCGGACTTGCACATGGCATCGTCCACCACGTCGCAAACCGGCGGAACGTTGCAGTCGGTACCACCGGTGAGTTTCGGACCGTCCTTGTCGTCGCCCTCCTCGCCCTCGCCGTCGTCGCTACCGTCGCTGTTCTGGCCGTCGTTACCCGGGCCCGCGTTGGTGCCATTGTTCGTCGTGTAGTTGGTGATGTTGGTGGTGATGTTCTGCGTCGGCTTGCCGGGAAGGCCGCCCGTCTGCTGCGTCACCACCGGCCCACCGGTCTGCGTGAGCGTGTCGCCGTTGGGCAACTGCACGTTGGGTGGCGTGTGTTCGGTGCCGGCCTGTCGAACCTGTTTAACCGGGCCGTCGTTTTTCTCGCCGGTCTCACCTGGCTGCCAACACACCTGTCGCCCGGTGCTGGCGCTGGCGCAGTGGTTGCCGTCGGGACGAACGCACATCGTGAGCGTGCCGGCCTGCGCGCACTCCGGACTTGGATCGTTCGGCGGCTTCGTTGGCGACGTTGCACAGGCCGCGCCGGTGTAGCGCATCATCCCGCGAAAAACCGTATGCCCGTTGATCGTGATCGTTTCGTAGTTCGTGCCCATCGACATTGCACAGCCGCCGTAACAGCCATGCGTGTCCGTGTCGGTGGTCGTAATCGCGCTGCCGAGCGCATCGTTCTTCGACGTGCACTTCTCCGGCGTCAAGCATTCGGTCGGGTTAGACGGGTCTGCACCGAAGCCGGGCGGACAGTCACCACCGGGTTTCCATGTGAAGCCATCCGCACGGAGCGTCCCGCCCGGATGGCCCGTCAGCGTGAATTGAAAGGTGAGGTCAAGTGGAACAATTTCGCAGGTGTATGTCGCATGTTGATCAGGAATGCTGTCGGTCGCAAACACGTTGACCCACATCTCACCCCACTCATTGCACGCGGTCTGCGCCGCTGCCTGATTCACATACGTGCCGGGATTGCCCGCGCGTGCAGGCTTCGCGATCAACAGCAGGCACAGCAACGACATGCCGAAGAGGAACCAGCACCAGAGGTTGCGCGTCATCGTCAGTCACTCATGAGGATGCGGAGTGCCAGCAGGCCAAGACCCACCACCAGCCATCCGTTGTAGGCGTCGAAGTCCATAGGAAAAGGGGGAGGGGTTGCCCCCTCCCCTGCTCCATCACTTCACGAGGAACGCGGTGATCCAGCGGTACACGATGCCGGCACCGGCAGCCGCGACCATGGCAACACCGACGGCACCGATGGCCGTGCCTGCCTCGGTGTACGCGGCAACCGCCGCCGTGGTGTCCACCGCAGCCGAAGCCGCACCAGCCACCAGCACCGAACCCACACCAACAGCCCACTTCAACGAATTGCGCATTGCTCTGCTCCTACCGCGTCGAGGGAGTCGGACCCTACGCACGCGGCCAAATGAACCGCCGTAACGCTTTGAGGCTCCATGCAATCGCGCATGTCGTGGTCATTGCCCCAAACAGGACAAGCCCCTCACCAGCCGACAACGGCGGCAACAATCCCGGCTGGTCGATCCACACTTCTTGCGCACACGTCCCCGCCTGGGCGTCGTACGCACCTTCAGCGCAGGCGAGGACGAGTGCCATGGCTTAGCCCACCGCGCGAGCGGCCGGCTTCGTCGCCTGCAGCAGCGCGAGCTTGCGCACGTCCACCGTCAGCTTTCCGAAGTCACCCACGTCGAGCGCCGGCATAAGGTCGGCTTCGTACAGGCCCGGGCGCAGCGCGTGCTTGGGATCGTCCAGCGACAGCTGCATTTCCTTCGGGAACTTGCTGCCGAGGTAGACCCACGCCTTCTGCGTGTGGATTTCGTAGTCCTTGCCCTTCGCGCTCACGCCACGGCGGGTGTCCACGAAGTCGGATTCGATTTCGAACTGCAGCATCAGCTTGCTCATTGGAGGTTCCTCGTTTCGGCCGAGAGATAGGACGACTTCGACGCAATCGGCGCGAACTTGCGCGAGTCGAGGAGTGCATCAGCGAGGTTGTCGCTGAGTTCTTTGCGGGAGTTGGCCAGCTTGCGCAGCCGGCGCGGAGTCTTATCGTTTGCGACGAGTTCAATCGTGGTCGTGCAGCCGATGGAATCGGCGAGCAGCGTCAACACCGGGCCCACCACGGTGCGCGCCCAATTCACCACCCTATCGATGCTGATTTCGGTTTCGCGACGAACGCGCATGCACGGTTCGCCCTGGCCGATGACGGGCAGGAAATCGAGGTCGGGATACTGCAACAGCAGGAGGCCGGGATTGCGCAGGTTGTCCGTCGTCAGATCGAACGCGGCCGCCATGTACTGCACTTCGTAGCGCACCCATGGCGAGGTTTTGTTACCCAGCTGCTTACCCTTGCTGTAGATGCGCAGCATGCGGCTGCTGCGATCACCCAGCTGGAAGGTGCTGCCGTTGCCGGTACCCATGTCATCGAAGAAGCAGACCTTCTCCGAGCGCACACCTTTCTGCGGTGTGAATCCGCCGTGCCGATAGTTCTCGGCAGCGCCAGCGGGATCGCCGTAACGCCCTTCGAAGTCATCCCACGCGGCGTCGATGCGGCCGATCTTGTGATCCACGCCGTCGAGTGCGTCGGCGAGCTTCGCCAAGTCAACACGCTGGCATGCTTGCCCGGTCAAGTTGACATGGATGGTGTCGCCGTTGCCACCGACGGCGATGAAGCCGCAGTTCTCGCCCAGGTGCGTAAAGATGTTCAAATGGTTCTTGTAGCCATCGCGGCCACGACCGGTTAGTTCGCCGAACACCAGCGCAGGCGCGCACTCGCGCACGAAGGTGCGACCAATGACCGCCAACCCACGCTCCACCGCGAGTGGCGAAAGTGCCTCGAAATCAGGAGCCGGACGCTTGTCCTCTAAGCGGGCCAGCAGGAACGCCGCGTTCGCCGACTCTTGCGGCGTCACGAAGTCGGATTCCCAATCGCTCGCAGCGGTGACACCGAGCGCTTCGCGCAGTTCTTCCAACCCATCCACGTGCTGGTGCGCGTCGATCCGGCGCGCTCTGTCCAGCGCCTTGCGCATGCCCTTCAACGTGAACTTCAGGAAGTCCACGAAGGCCGGCGCATCGGCTCCGGAGCCGTGGTCGGGAATCATCCCCGTGTTACTAAACGGGGACGGCCGCAGCGCCGCGGCGGCCATGGCGGCGGTGAACGCATCAACGGCCAAAGGCGCAACGCCCAGCCGTTCGGAATCCGGAAGGTGAATCAATCCCTGTGGGGAGGGGGGGGAATGGTCACACTTCAATGGACACCCCCCGCGCGGTCAGCGTCGGCGTGCAGCAGCAGCCAACGCGCGATGACGCGCTGCAGGTCGGATTGATTGGCGGCGCGGAACTCCGGGCCATATCGATCACCACGAAAGAACAAGACCGCGACTAGCTCGCGGTTGTCCTGGGCGATGGCGAATTCCCATTCGCTGGCATCGCACGTGAAGCGGCGCACCTCAACGGTCACGCGGCAACTCCGACTCATGCGACATGAGCGTCACGAAGCCACCAGCCACCATGCAGCCGAAGAAGATCGACGCTACGTGGCACCAAGGCTCCGGCGCGTACCAGTAGATGAGGAACGGCACGATCACCAGCACCGCGAACGCGCTAGTGACGCCAGCAAAAGTGATGGCCCACTCTGGGAGCTTCATGCCCTGCGCTCCATGCGACCATTGCCCCTTTCAGCCGGGGACTGAGCCATGGGCGTACGAGACGACGTAGGGGAAATTGCATCAATGCTTGCCAGCATGATCGGACTGTGCGCAGGCATCACAGGGACCCCCGAGACGACTGCACGTTTCGAGACTGTGATGCGTCGAATTGCTTCGAATCCATCAGCGACGCCGATACAGCAGGAGTTGGCAGCGACGGTGCTTGCTGCGCTTCAAACGCTTCCACCAGAAGCCGCAAGGACGGGCCACGATGGCGACGAAGGAAAGTCGCCTCCCGATCCCCCTGCCCGCTGACGACGGCAATGAGTGCAGCGAGGCGAACGAGGCAAACAGTGGAGAGGCAAGCAAGCGCCAGCCAGAACAACGCGTCGAACGGCGGAAACTGAGGTTGCATGGTCATCCCCTACCGATGCGGCCGGGGACTACGGCGGCGGGGAGACCGCCGGGGCCCGTCCCCGGCGGGTGGCCCTGTAAGCGAATCGCTTACGGCACGGATGATGTAAGTAGTTTGCTTACGGCGTCAACACATCGTAAGTTGTTTACCTAACTTTTCCGACGAACGGTCGAGGTGTGCGCCATGAGCTACGCAGCAAAGCTGATCGAAATGGCGAAGGAAGCGCAGGGGTTCAGCAGCACCGAACTGGCGGTAGCGATGGGCGTCAAACAGCCGACCATTAGCCAGTGGATTCACGGCAAGGGATCGCCCATGTCGGAAGATCGCGTCATCGAACTTTGCCGCTTGGCTGGCATCAAGGACTACACGCCCTGGCTGATCGGCGTGCACGCCGAACACCTGCGCAATCGCGAAGCGCGCATGTCGTTGGAGAAACTCGCAAAGCAGCTCGGGGCGGCGGCAGCCCTCGCGGTCGCCGCCCTACTCCCGGTGGGAAACGCGAGGGGGATGACTCAAGCTGAACCGTTTGCCGAGCTATGCATTATGCGAAGTATTGGATTGCAGTCATACTGCGGCAATCCTGGCGCTTGGCCGCTTCCCCGCCGGATTTCCGTTGATCCTCCGGATGCCCTCAGGGATCCGGGGTTTCGCCATGTCTTGGGTGCAGATCGCGTGGCCGATGCTCGCCGCGGCCAGTCTGACGCTGGGGCTGATCCATGCCCTGATCTGGGCGCGGCAGCGGTCGGCGCCGCAGCATCTGGCGTTCGCCTGGGCGGCGCTGGCGTTGGCGGCACTGACGGTGCTGGAACTGCTTGCCCTGCAGGCGCGCACTGCAGATGAGCTCGCAGCGCTGATCCGTTGGATGCACGTGCCGATATCGGTGCTGGTGCTCTCGCTGGTGGCGTTCGTGCGGTTGTCGTTCGGGCCGCGGTTCTTCTGGCTGGCCGTGGCCGCGGCGGTCCTGCGCCTGGCGACGCTGGTGCCGAATTTCGCCACCGGGGCCAACCTCAACTTCCAGGTGATCGATTCCGTTGGCCACGTCGTCTGGCCTGGCGGCGTGCTGATTTCGTACCCGATCGGTTCGCCCAATCCGTGGGTGATCCCGGCGCAGCTCAGCAACCTGATGATCGCCGTGTACATGGCGCTGGTCCTCACGGCCACGTTGCGATCGGACGACGCGCAGGTGTGGCGCCACGCCGTCATCATCTGCGGCGGCTGGCTGCTGTTCGTGGGCCTGATGGTGTCCGCCGCGATCCTGATGACTCTCAATTTTGGCAAGACGCCCTTCATCGGCTCGCCGAGTTTCGTGTTCGTGATCGCGGCGATGAGCTACCAGTTGGGTTCGGATCTGTTCGAATCCAACCGCCTGTCCGCAAGGCTGCGCGAAAGCGAACTGGCACGGCTGCAGGGCCAACGCGAACTACAGCTGGCCGCGGATGCCGCCGGGCTTGGGCTGTGGTCCTGGAACATCGCAGACGATCGGGTGCTTGCCTCGCCCACGGCACGCCAGTGGCTGAGCGATTGCCAGCAAAGCGGGGACGTCGACCTGGCGGTGGTCATGCACCTGATCCATCCCGCCGATCGCCCGCAGGTCCGGTCGGACCTCGATGCCGGCCTGGAGATGGGGAGCTTTGCCACAACGTTCCGTGCGTCGCGCCGCGGGCCCGAGCGTTGGCTGACGGTCATCGGCGAGGTGCAGTACGACAACGACCGCCGTCCGCTGACCATGCGTGGTGTCGCCCGCGACGACACCGAAGCGCACGCCTCCAGTGAACGTTTCCGCGCCCTGCTCGAAGCCGCGCCCAGTGCGATCCTGCTAGTAGACGAGGCTGGCAGGATCAGCCTGATGAACGCCGAAGCCGAGCGCATGTTCGGTTATGCACGCGAGGAACTCCTCGGCCGCGACCTGGAGCGCCTGCTTCCCGGCAGCTTGCGCGAGGTGCACGCCAGGCATCGTCGCGACTACACGCTCAATCCGCGCAAACGCATCATGGGCGACGGCCTGGAACTGCGCGGTCTCCGCCAGGACGGCACGGAGTTTCCGATCGAGGTCGGACTCAATCCCGTACAGTTCGGCGCGGAGAACTTCATCCTGGCCGCGGTGACGGACACCTCCGAGCGCAAGCGCAAGGATGCCGAATTGACTTTGCGTCGCGAGGAAGTGGCACACCTGTCGCGCGTGACCATGCTGGGCGAACTGTCCGGTTCCCTGGCGCATGAACTCAACCAGCCGCTGGCTGCCATCCTCAGCAATGCGCAGGCGGCGCAACGCATGCTGCTGCGCAATCCGGATGACCTGACCGAGATCCGCGAGATCCTGTCCGACATCGTCGATAACGACCGGCGTGCCGGCGACGTGATCCGCCGCCTGCGCAATCTGCTGCGCAAGGACACGCAGTCGATGGCGGCCGTCGACGTCAACGAGACGATCCGCGAATGCCTGCGCCTGCTGCGGCACGACCTGCGCAACCGCGGGATCGTCGTGGCGCTGGACCTGGCGCCGGGCCTGCCCGTGGTCGAGGGCGACCAGGTGCAGTTGCAGCAGGTACTGCTCAACCTGGTCTTCAATGCCAGCGATGCGATGGCGCAGCTGGAAAGCCGGCGCCTCACGTTCCGCACGCTGCCACTGGACGGCCACGTGCGCATTACCGTGGCCGATGAAGGCCCGGGCATTCCTGCGGGAATGCTCGAACAGGTGTTCCAGCCGTTCCAGACCACCAAGCCCAATGGCCTGGGCCTGGGGCTGGCGATCTGCCGCACCATCATCGAATCGCACCGCGGCAAGCTGTGGGTGGAGAACGGCCTGGACGGGCATGGTGCCCGCTTCCACATCGAGCTGCCTCCAATGGACGCTAGGGTCGCGCCTGCCCTGCCCCGCGGCGCCTGACGATCAGGCCGGCGTCACGTGCGCGCGTTCGGCCAGGCGCACCAGCTCCGCCACCGAACGCACGCCGAGCTTGTGCATGACGCGCGAGCGATGGACCTTGATGGTCTTCTCGACGATGCCGAGCTCGGCAGCGATCTGCTTGTTGAGACGCCCTGCCAGCACGTGGCGAAGCACTTCGCGCTCGCGCGGCGTGAGCGTGGTGAACAGCACCCCCACGCGCGATTCGTCCTCGTGCTCCGCGCGCGTGCGCAGGTCACGCTGGATGCCACGATGCACCGCGTCGAGCAGGTCGTCCACTTCGACCGGCTTGGTCAGGAAGTCGATCGCGCCGGCTTTCATCGCACGCACCGTGCTGGGCACGTCGCCGCAGCCGGTGAGGAATATCACCGGGCTGCCGATGCCCTGCTCTTCCAGCAGTTGCTGTGTTTCCAGTCCGCCCATTCCAGGCATGGCCAGATCGAGCAGGATGCAGTTGGGAACGCTGGGATCGTAGCGTTCGAGGAATTCGCGCGTGGACAGGCTGGGCACGACGTCCAGACCTTCGGCTTCGAGTATCCGTGTCAGCGCCGTGAGCACGCTGGCGTCATCGTCCACCACATGTACGGTTGCAGTCATGGCGGTCACTCCCCAAGGCGTTACGCATCCTACGTAGTACCGGGTCCGCATCAGCGCGGCCAATGATGTGACGCTGCACAGGCTGCGTCCAGTGTCATGCGTCATCCGTGGCCATTGGCGGTGGCGCGATGCTGCTCCGGGCCACCAACAGCACTTCCCGTCGCGTGAAGGCACGTTTCTTGCCGAGCCTGTTCCGCTGCGTCGATGTTGGGCCAAGGGCCAATTGCTGCCTGTTCCTCGCCGCCGTTTAGTGACGCCATGATCCGGCGTCCGCTCACCATCGCCGTCGTGGACGACGAGGAAGACGTCCGCCACGCGCTGCACCGGCTGCTTCGTTCCGCGGGGTTCGAGGTGCTGGTCTACGCGACGGGAACGGAATTCCTTCGCCACGCGCGTGAAAGCGCACCCCATTGCGTGGTGCTGGATCTGCATATGTCCGGCGCGACGGGATTCGACGTGCAGAGCCAGTTGAACAAATGGAGCCTGCCCTTGCCGGTCATCGTGCTGACCGGCAACGACACGCCCGAAGGACGAAAACGCGCGCTCGACAGCGGCGCCCGCGCGTTCCTCACCAAACCGGTGGACGACGAAGCGTTGATAGGCGCCATCCTCGATGCGGTCCGACACGACGGCCAGGGCGCCTAGACGATGTGCAGGGTGATCGGCCCATGAAGACGACCATGAAATGCGGCAGGAACAACATCGCACAGCGCGCCCTGCTCGCGTTGGCAACGCCGGTACTGCTGCTGCCGTGCATCGCGCATGCCTCGCTGCTGAGCGGCGAGGCGCTCGATACGGCGGCCAACATCGTGGCGTGGATCGCGCTGCTGGTGGTGCCGGTGGTGCTGATCGCGGTGTTCTGGATCGTGCACATCCTGCCCGAGCGTATCGCCGAGAAGCGTCGGCACCCGCAACTGGATGCCATCAAGACGCTATGCCTGCTGTCGCTGTTCTTCGGCGGCCTGCTGTGGCCACTGGCGTGGCTGTGGGCGTACACCAAGCCGGTGTTGCACCGCATGGCCTACGGCACCGACGTGGACGACCGGCACGGCCATGGTGGCGATGCGCTGACGCCGCTGCACGATGCCGAACAGGCACCCGAACCGGAACCGGTCGTAGTTGCGGACGGCCGCGCCATGGAATCCCAGGCCGAAGTAGATGCAATGCGCCGGCGCATCCGCTCGCTGGAAATGGCCCTCGCGATGGGCGATGCATCCGGCAGCACGGCGCGGCGGCCCACGCCCGGCGGCGACGAGGAGTAAGCCATGGAGATCATCCTGCTGCTCATCTATTCGTTCTTCGTCTGGCTGATCTTCTTCAAGTTCAAGTGGCTGCCGTGGAACTTCGTCACGCAGATCATCGTGGTGTCGCTGCCGATCTTCGCGCTGACGGCGATGATCCTGATCCTCAACGTGGTGGCGCCCTCCTCGTCCGACGTGCGCGTGATCAACTACGTGGTGCAGGTGGTGCCGCGCGTGACCGGTCGCGTGATCGAGGTGCCGGTGGAAGCCAACCGTCCGGTGAAGAAGGGCGACGTGCTATTCCGCATCGACCCGGTTCCGTACCAGCAGGAACTGTCCGCGCTGGAAGCCAGGCTGCCGGAAATGATGGCCAAGCTGGACAGTGCGCAGGCCTACCAGCGCGAACTCAACGAGCAGTTGAAGGGCGCGCGCTCCACGCGTGATGCGCTGTCCTCGCGCCTGGCACTGGCCCAGAAGCGCGAACGCCAGACGGCAGAGCTGGCGCAGACCGGCGCCGGTTCCAGGTTCGACCAGGAGCAGGCGCAGACGGAGGCGGCCAGCCTGCGTTCGGAACTCGCTTCCACCACGGCGCAGATGGCGCAGGTGCAGCAGAAGCTGTCGGCGCAGACGCGCGAGGGGCAACTGTCCGAAGTCGCGCAGGCCCGTGCTGCGGTCGAGCAGCTGAAGGCGCAGATCGTGCAGGCGCGATGGCAACTGGAGCAGACCACGGTGTACGCGCCGGCAGACGGCAGCGTGATCAACCTGCAACTGCGCGAAGGCTCCTACGCGGCCAGCCTTCCGCTGACGCCGGTGATGAGCTTCGTCGAGAAGGAGCAATGGGTGCTGGCCATGTTCGCGCAGAACGAACTGGCCAACGTCGCCGCCGGCAACGAGGCGGAGATCGCGCTGAAGACCTACCCCAACCGCATCATCAAGTGCGCGGTCGATTCGGTGGTGTGGGCATCGGGCACCGGGCAGATGCCGATTACCGGCATGGTTCCGCAGAGCGGCGTGCAGCCGTTGCCGCTGGGCCGCATCGCCGTGCGCCTGCGACCGACCGGGCGCGATGCGGACATCTTCATCGCGATGGGCGCACAGGGCCAAGGCGCCATCTATACCGAGCGCGGCAAGCTGCTGCACATCATCCGCAAGGTGATCCTGCGCGTCAGCTCCAAGCTCGACTGGCTCGTGCTGAAGCTGCACTGAGGCCGACATGAGCGCCCGCTCCGCGAGCAAGTGCGCGACCCAGGCGATCCCGCTGGTTGGCGCGTGCCTGCTCGTGCTGATGGCCGGCTGCGCGGTGCTGCCGGAACCCACCGGCGACGAAGTGCGCGAGCAGGCGCTGGGCTACACCACCATTCCGCCCAACTGGTCCGCGCAGGCCAGCGCCGCGCAGGTGGACGAAGGCTGGCTGGCGAGCTTCAACGATCCGACCCTCACGCAACTGGTCCACGAAGCGCTCGAACACAGTCCCGACCTGCTGATGGCGGCCGCACGCGTGGAACAGGCCAATGCGCAGGTCGATCTGGCCGAAGCCAAGCTCAAGTCCGCGCTCGGCCTGCTGGGCCGCGCCGGTTCCAAGCCGATTGCGGACCTGGTGCCGCTGCTCAGTGGCGTGATGCTTCGTCTGAGCTGGGAGATCGACCTGTGGGGTCGTCTGCGCTACGCGCGCAATGCCGCACGCGCCGCCAGCGATGCCAGCAACGCGGACTATCGCTTCGCCCAGCAGTCGCTGGCGGCGAGCGTTGCGCGCGCCTGGTTCGTCGCCAACGAAACCCGCATGCAGCTGGCCCTTGCCGGCGACATGACTGCGGCCGGCAGCCGCCTGGTCGATCTTTCGCAGGATCGCCTGCGCATAGGTGCCGGTACGCAGAGTGACGTGATGGTCGCGCAGGCAAACCTCGCCACCTACCAGGATGCGCAGCAGCAGATCGAACTGGCGCACCGGCAGGCGCTGCGTGCGCTGGAACTGCTGCTGGGCCGCTATCCCGGTGCGACGCTGGCGGTCAACGGCACCCTGACGCCCTTCCCTGCCCCGGTTCCCGCCGGCATTCCGGCCGACGTGCTGAGCCGGCGGCCCGACATCATCGCCGCCGAGCGACGTGTCGCCGCAGCATTCGACCTGGTCGGCGAAGCGAAGGCGGCCATGCTGCCGACGTTGTCGATCTCGGCCGGCTACGGACGAATCAGCAACGAAGTGGTCGAAGTGCGCGAAGACATCGAGCAGACCACCTCCAGCGTTGCGGCGACCGCGCTGGTGCCGATCTACAGCGGCGGCGCGCTGACCGGGCAGCTGCGGTTGCGTACCGCCGAACAGAAGGAAGCCGTGGCCGATTACGCGCGACGGGCACTGATGGCGCTGGACGAAGTCGAGGACGCGCTCACCGCCGAACGCGTGCTGGCCGAGCGCGAACGCATCCTGCGCGAAGCCGCGCAGGCCAATCGCGCCGTCACCCGTCTGGAGGAATCCGCGTACCGCATCGGCCGGTCCGACTTGCGAGCAGTGAGCCAGCGGCAACTGGCGGCGTGGGCCTCGGAAATCGCGCTGCTCAGCGTGCAGCGCGAGCGGCTCAGCCGGCGCGTGGACCTTCACCTTGCGCTCGGCGGCAGCTTCGGCACGCCACCGGACGTCGCATCGGCCGAAGCAGCCGCCACACCGACCACGCAATGAGGACACGGTCCACATGAAATGGCTGCTGGTGCTGATGCCGTTGGCGATCGTCCTGGAGCACGTGGCTCCGGAACGCTCCCTGCTGATCTTCGTCGTGGCCGGCCTGGGCATCATTCCGCTGGCGTCCCTGATGGCACAGGCCACCGGTTCGCTGGCGGTGAAGCTGGGGCCAGCGGTCGGCGGCCTGCTCAACGCGACCTTCGGCAATGCCGCGGAACTCATCATCGCCCTGGCTGCGCTGCGCAACGGCCTGCACGACATGGTGAAGGCGTCGCTGGCCGGCACCATCATCGGCAACATCCTGTTCGTGCTCGGCATGGCGATGGTGCTGGGCGGTGCGCGACACCGCGAGCAGCGCTACGACGCACGCGCCGCGCGCACGCAGGCGACGATGCTCACGCTGGCGGTGATCGCGCTGATCATGCCGGCGGCGTACGGCGTGATCGTGCCGGACGCCCAGATGCGGCTCGATTCCATCAGCGCCTGGATCGCGGTGTTGATGCTGGGCGTGTACGTGGCGAACGTGGCCTTCACGCTGGCGTCCGCACGCTCCACCAACGGGCGCACCACGGATAACGGTGCCAGGGACGAGGCGATGCACGCGCACCACGGGCCGCAATGGGGCACGACGAAGGCCGTGATCGTGCTGGCCGCGGTCAGCCTGGGCATCATCTGGCTCAGCGAAATACTCGTCGGCGCGGTCGAACCGGCGAGCGAGGAACTGGGGCTGTCCGACGCCTTCACCGGCGTGTTCGTGCTGGCGGTGATCGGCGGCGCGGCCGAACAGGCCACCGCGATAGTCGCAGCGCGCCAGAACCGCATGGACCTGGCGATGTCGATCGTGCTGGGTGCGAGCGTCCAGCTGGCGCTGCTGGTGGCGCCACTGCTGGTGCTGCTGAGTTACGTGATGGGCCCGCATCCGATGGGCCTGGTGTTCGGCCCGGGACTGGTGCTGATCATCCTGTTCTCCGTGCTCATCACCGGCCAGATCACCAGCGACGGACGCACCGACTGGCTGCGCGGCGTACAGCTTCTCGCCGTGTACCTGATCCTGGCCGCGGTGTTCTTCTACGTGCCGGACGCGTCGAGGTAAGCATGGACGCCCGCCCTGCCCATCCCTACTCCCTGCTGCGTACGCATCGCTACGCGATGCTGTTCTTCTCGCTGCTGCTCACCGTCGCCATCGGCCCCTTGCTGGAGACGCTCCGCTTCGGGCGCTCGGCGATGGAAGCGTTCCTTGCGATCAACCTGCTGGCGGCGGTGTTTCCCATCGTCGCCCTGGCCGAACGCCGAGTGCTGTTCGCGCTGATCGGCGTCGCGCTGTTGCTGCGCTGGATCTCGGCCGGCGGATACGAATCCCCGTTCGTGGCGGTGGTGGCCGCGCTGGGCTGGGGCCTGATCGCACTCGTGGCCGCCTGGCGTGCGATCCGCTATTCGTTGTCCAGCCTGCGCATCGACGCGGAGCGCATCTACGCGGCGCTCAGCGCGTACCTGCTGATCGGCGTGTGCTGGGGCGTGGTCTACGCCGCGGTGGCGCGCATCCAGCCCGGTGCGCTGCTTAGCGGCGGCGTGGTTCCGCCGCAGGGCATCGCGATGGGCGACGCCATCTACTTCAGCTTTGTCACGCTGGCCACGCTCGGCTACGGCGACGTCGTACCGGCCACGCCCGCAGTGCGCGGGCTCGCGGTGTTCGAAGCCGTGATCGGACAGCTTTATCTGGCGCTCCTGGTGGCCCGCCTCGTCGGGCTGCAGACCGCCGCGCATTCCCGTTGAAACGCACACGCCGATGGAGGCCCCATGAACACCCGCAATGCATTGCCCCTGATGGCGCTGCTCGCGCTCGCATCCATGGAGTGCCGGGCAGTGGAACCGCTGGACACGTTCAGCGCCCGCATCGGCGGCTACGTCACCGAGTTCGACACCGAAGTCCGCGCGGACGGCGAGACGCAGTCGGGCACCAGCATCGACCTGCAGCGCGACCTCGGCCTGGACGAGAGCAACACCGTTGCATTCGTCGGCCTGACCTGGCGGCCTTTCGACAACCACGAGTTCGGTCTCTCGTACTACCAGGACGATGCGGATTCCTCGCGCACCATCAACCGTACCCTCGTTTTCGAGGGCACCACGTACGAGGCACAAAGCACCGTGCGCGCGGAGATCGACCTGAACGCCTACGACCTGTACTACGTCTGGTGGGCCGCCAACAACGAGAACTGGGCGCTCGGTCCGCGCGTCGGACTGGTCTGGTACAGCCTGGAACTCGGACTGTCGCTGCAGGTGGACTCCGCCGGCAACCAGGTCGGCGGCGCGGTCAGCGAAACCGTCGACGCCGACCTGCCCGCGCCTAGCATCGGCGGCAGCTGGCGCTGGGCGCCCGCCGACCAGTGGCGCTTCTCGGCCGACGTCGGCTACTTCTCCGCGGACGTCAACGACATCGATGCCGACATCACCTTCGGCCGTATCGGCGTGGAGTGGTTCCCGTGGGAACAGACGGGCATTTCGCTGGACTACACGGTGCGCCGGATCGAGGCCGATGCCGAGACCTCCGACTTCGACGGCAATCTGGAGTTCGTCGACAGCGGCCTGCGGCTCGGCTTCGTCTACCGGTTCTGATCCGCGGAGCGTGCCATGACGGCGAAGGCTGCCGCTGCGACGCCAAGACCGCCGTCGTTGGGCAGTCGCGTGCGCCGACATGCGGTCGCGTCATTGCGACTGGCACTCATCGCGTGCGGCCTGTGGCTGCTGTCACTCGCGCTGCCGATCCCGTCATTGGCGAGGCAGGCGCAGGACACGGCGCCGGCTCCCCCGGCCACCACGCCGGCAGCGCCGCCACCGGCCGCACCGGCGGTTCTGCGCTACTTCAACCGCGACATCGTCGTCCTGCGCGTGCCGTTCTTCGGCAATTCGCCGGAGCGGCGCGCGCGCGTGGCCGAAGCCAACATCGCTCGCATCGTCGACGAGCCCGGTGAAGCGAAGGTCAGCCATCAGCCCGTGCCGCAGGGCGTGGCGATCCTGATGTCCGGCCAGCTGGTCACGGTGCTGGTGCCCGGCGATCCGGACACCCTGCGCGGCCAGACGCTGGACCAGTTGCGTGCGCAGGCCGTTTCGCGGCTTTCCATCGCGGTGACCGCGGCCGAGCAGGCCCGCCGTCCGCAACGTGTGCTCGAGGGTCTTGCCTGGGTGCTGGTCGCAACGGCCGTCGCCGTGGGCGTGCTGTGGCTGCTGCGCGTGCTGATGCGTCGCACGCGACACCGGGTCGATGCATGGGTGGCACGACGACTGGCGCAACTCAGGAGCGAGTCCGCGCGGCAGATGCTGTCGGGGCTCATCGCCAGCGCACGCGGGCTGGTGCGATTGTCGATGTGGCTGATCGTGGCGCTGACGTTCGAGGAATGGCTGCGCTTCGCCTTCGGCCGTTTCCCGTACACGCAGCCGTGGGCGGATGCGATGACGCAGTGGATCGCCACGCGTACCGCCGGGCTCGGCCAATCCATCGTGTCAGCGCTGCCCGGGCTGTTCAGCGCGTTCCTGATCTTCCTGCTTGCGCGGCTGGTGACGCAGGCGGTGCGCATCACCTTCCATGGTGTCGAAACCGGACGCTTCCAGTTCCTGGGCATCGACCAGCAACTGGCCGAACCGACGCGCAAGATCTTCACCGTGCTGATCTGGCTGTTCGCGCTGGCGATGGCCTACCCCTACCTGCCCGGCGCGGAAACCGAGGCCTTCAAGGGCCTGAGCGTGTTCGTCGGCCTGATGGTGTCGCTGGGCGCATCCAGCATCGTCGGCCAGGCCGCGGGCGGCTTCACCCTGCTCTACTCGCGCACGATGGCACCGGGCGACGTGGTGCGCATCGACGACACCGAAGGCACCGTGCAGCAGATCGGCCTGTTCACCACGCGGCTGCGTACGCCGCTGGGCGTGGAAGTGAGCTATCCCAACAACGTCGTGCTGGGCGGCAAGCTGCAGAACTTCTCGCGCAATCCCGATGGTCCCGGCATGTGGATCGAGGCCAGCGTGACCATCGGCTACGACTCGCCGTGGCGCCAGGTGCACCGCCTGCTGCTGGATGCCGCGCAACGCACGCCGGGCGTGCAGCCCACGCCTGCGCCGTTCGTCGCGCAGGCCGCTCTGTCGGACTTCTACGTGCAGTACGTGCTGCGCGCGCGCATTGCGGACGTGCAGCAGCGACTGGCGGCGCGCAGCGCGCTGCACGCCAACATCCAGGACGCGTTCAACGAAGCGGGCGTGCAGATCATGTCGCCCAACTACGAGGCCGACCCGGAGTCGCCAAAGATCGTGCCTAAGGCGCACTGGGAAGGCCGGCAGCCGATGGACGGCACGGCAGGCGGGCACGGTCATACCAGCACATAGCCAAGACGAAACATGCGTGGGCACATCCGGCCGTCATTGACCGGCCGCCGGGAGATTGCCGGCTGCCGCCTGCGCGGGAGCGCCGCGATGTAGGTCCAAGGCCCAATTTCGCCGACGTGCATCGGGTTCTAGCGTTCCCAACGAGGACGTCCCTGCTGGACGCCGTGCGCGTCGCGTCCCCACCACCGAACCACGAGTCAGGTGCCTCATGAACCAGGATGTCCACTCCGAGAACCAGCCCAAACTCTCCAACGTGCTGGTCGCGGCGTCGCTGCGAGCTGACCAGTGGCGCGAGCTCAACGCCACGGCTCGCGCGTGGGCCGACGCGGGCGATACCGCGGCGGCGCGCCTGCGCGCGCGATGCCAGACGCTGCTCAGCGACGTGCTGCGCATCGAACACTGCTGGGCGTATCCCGGCGAGCGCCTGCTGACTTCGGTCCGCGAAGCGCTCGACCAGGGCGATGCGTCGCTCTTCTCGCGCTACGTGCAGAAGATCTCCGGCGCCATCCTCTCCGGCGACTACCGCCGCGACGAACAGGCCTGGAGCCTGGACGAGGACCTGGACCGCGCAACATTGGACGCGCTGCCGCCGGACATCGGCGGTCTGGCGGACAAGCCGTATTTCGAAGTGCTGGTGGTCACGCCCAGCGATCCCGCGCAATGGGCGCGCTCGAAGGACGAGATGCGGCGCATGCGTCGGCCGGAGGACCAGTTCCACTACGCAGCGGTCCATGCGGGCAGCTTCGAAGATGCGGCGCTGGCGGTGATGGTGAACACCGACCTGCAGTCGGTGGTGCTGATCGACGGCTTCGGCTACGCGTCCAGGCACGATGTGCCCGACCTCAAGGCCTTCCTGTCGCGCCACATCACGGTGGATGAGGATGGACTGCGTCCCGGCACGATGGCGCTGACGCTCGCGCGCACCATCAAGGGCTATAGGCCGGAACTGGACCTGTACCTGCTGACGGACCGCTCACCGGAACAACTGGCCGGGAGCGACGAGGCCGCACCGGTCCGTCGCGTGTTCCATCACGTCGAGGAACCGATGGAGATCCATCTGTCGATCCTGGACGGCATCAAGGACCGCTACGAGACGCCGTACTTCGACAACCTGAAGAAGTACGCGATGCGTCCCATCGGCACGTTCCATGCACTGCCCATCGCACGCGGCAAGTCGATCTTCGGCTCCAACTGGATCCGCGACATGGGCCACTTCTACGGCACCAACATCCTGTTCGCCGAGTCGTCCGCGACCACCGGCGGTCTCGACAGCCTGCTGGAACCCACCGGCAACATCAAGAAGACGCAGGAAGCCGTGGCCCGGGCGTTCGGCGCCAAACGTGCGTATCTGGGCACCAACGGTACGTCGACGTCCAACAAGATCGTGGTGCAGGCGGTGTGCAAGCCTGGCGACATCGTCATCGTCGACAGGAACTGCCACAAGTCGCACCACTACGGCTTCGTGCTCAGCGGCGCGCAGCCGTACTACGTCGAGGCGTTCCCGCTGACGCAGTACTCCATGTACGGAGCGGTGCCACTGCGCACCATCAAGCAGGCGCTGCTGGACTGCGCCAAGGCCGGAACACTGGACCGGGTGAAGGTCATCGACATGACCAACTGCACCTTCGACGGCCACATGTACAACCCGCGCCGCGTGATGGAGGAATGCCTGGCGATCAGGCCGGACCTGATCTTCCTGTGGGACGAGGCATGGTTCGGCTTCGCACGATTCAACCCGCTGCACCGGCGCCGCACGGCGATGGGCGCGGCCGCGGATCTGACGCAGCGCTACCGCAGCAAGGCCTATCGCGACGCATACGACGCCTGGAAGACCGGCCGCGGCGAACTGGACACCAAGGACGCGGGCCTGCTGGACGAGCGCCTGCTGCCCGATCCGGACAAGGTGCGCATCCGCGTGTACCAGACCAACTCGACGCACAAGTCGATGTCGGCGTTCCGGCAGGGGTCGATGATGCTGGTGTGGGACGAGGACTTCCACCAGGTCGAGGGCCCGTTCGAGGAGGCGTTCTTCGCGCACACCTCCACCTCGCCCAACCTGCAGCTGATCGCCTCGCTGGACCTGGCGCGGCGGCAGATGGAACTGGAAGGCTACGCGCTGACCCTGCGCATGACCGACCTGTCGCTGAAGATCCGCCGTGCGGTCAACACGCATCCGCTGATCTCGAAATATTTCCGCGTGGCCACGCCGGAAGACATGATCCCGGCCGAATTCCGCGAGTCGGGCCTGACCGATTACGGCCCGCCGAATTCCACCTGGGCCGAATCGGCCGAGGCATGGGACCAGGACGAGTTCGCGCTGGACCCCACGCGCCTGACGCTGATCTGCGGCGCCGCAGGATTCGACGGAACGCAGTTCAAGGGGCTCCTGGCCGAACGCTTCGACATCCAGATCAACAAGACCTCGCGCAACAGCGTGCTGGTGCAGACCAACATCAACAACACGCACAGCGACGCGGCGCTGCTGATCAAGGCGCTGGCGGACCTCTCGCGCGAGATCGAGTCGCGCCTGTCGCAGGAAGGCGCGATCGGGCAGCAGGTGTTCTCCGAGCGCGTGAAGTCGCTGATGACCGACGTGCCGGACCTGCCCAACTTCAGCCGCTTCCACGATGCGTTCCGCGACGATCCAAATGGCCCGAGCAACGAGGGCCACATGCGTCCTGCGTTCTTCATGGCCTACCAGGAAGACAACTGCGAGTACGTGAAGCTGCGCAGCGACGAGGTCGACCAGCGTCTGCGCGACGGGCCGGAAATGGTCTCGGCCAACTTCGTCATTCCCTACCCGCCCGGCTTCCCGATCATGGTGCCGGGCCAGGTGATCACGGCCGACACGATCGCCTTCATGCGCAAGCTGGACGTGAAGGAGATCCACGGCTACCACGCTGCGCAGGGCATCAAGCTGATCAAGCCGTCCGCGCTGACTGGCCTTCGCGCCAGTTCGACGCACTGACTGTTCCGCGAACACCGGAGAACGCCGTCATGCAAGGTTTCTTCCAGTTCCTCGCCGACAACCCGTACATCCTGCTGTTCTTCACCGTGGGGATGGCGGTGCTCGTCGGCAAATTCGCAGTGAAGGGGTACGGGCTGGGCATGGTCGCCGCCGCGGTGGTCGTGGGCGCGGCGCTGGCGACGTGGGCCTCGACCTACGGCGTCAAGCTGCAGCTCGACAACTTCGCAAAGTCGCTCTTCTATTACCTCTTCATGTATGGCGTTGGCCTGCGCGTGGGGCCCG